>CAIMWD010000042.1 GCA_903845085.1 uncultured Acidimicrobiaceae bacterium | reverse complement strand
GGCGCCGCCACCGCCGCCGCCGTAGTACCCACCGCCGCCGCCGCAGCCACCGGACCCGAGAGGTGAGCTGCCAAATCCGCCGACTCCTCCGAGGAGCGCTGTTCCCGTACCGGGAACATAAAGATTTGTCTCATTGGAACCGTTCGTTCCACCGGCGCCACCAGCGCTTGAGGTCGCGCCACCTCCACTGCTGCCGTAAAGCGAGGTTCCAACCCCCGATCCGGAGTCCGGTGTGGCACCCGCGTTGCCACCGGCATTCAAACCGCAGCTGCCACCGCCACCGCCAGCGACGACAACTGCGGTCGATTGGCTCTGGACGGAGCCCAGAAAGATTCCGGAGTAACCGCCGCCGCCAGCTCCACCGGTGAGCACAAAGTCGGGGGAGGGTGCTGCGCCAGCACCGCCACCCTGATTGCCCCCATAGCCCGCGGCATCGACAACCTGGGCACCTCCGGCACTTGCGGCGTAGAGATCGAGGATCTCACCCGAGGTTACGGAGAGAGTGGCAGCGACACTTGCGCCGCGGCCACCAGCGATGCTCATCACCGATGCACCACCCGAGCCACCAACGACGGTCACCGTGAGTGTCCCGTCAGCCGGTGCCGTGTACTGGCAGTTTGAATTACTTACCGGGCTTGTACAGGGCCCGATCTGGGCCTCTCCGGGCGGCGCGAAGGTTACCAGCACCCCAAAGGTGGTACCGGTGGTGACAGCGATCATGCCAACAAGGCGCGAGACGCGTCGTTGCAGCGGGCAGGGACGGGATGAACGCATTCAAGCTCCTCAATCGACTCGCAGCATCTAACTGTGGGTTCGGTGAGGCCACCGTAGCGGTGAGCAGCACACCGGCGGTAGATCTTTTAATACGGAGACGTCACTTTCCTATGACCATCCGCTAGCTCGCGGCTCTCGGTGAGCCCTGTCAGGTGCTACTTGTGCCCGACACCCAGCTCAATTGATTTGGTCAAGAGCAGCGCAACAGCTATCAGGAAGTAGATAAAGAGCAGGGTAAGAACTACCTTTCGGCCACGCGAAAGTTCAGCGGGTCGCAAGAGCACCGATGCGGGCATCTGCCAGCGTTCGCGCTCGCCACGCCGCCGCGGCTGTGGATTCAGCCGCTCCTGCTGAGCTGATCCGACTGCAAGCACAATCCCTGCAACGACTCCTCCCGCGATGGAGGCGCCAAGTATTCCTGCCAGCACCGCCACCGCGATATGAGGAAAGACGGTGGTAATCATGAGGATCGCGGACATACCGAGCAATACGGTGATAACGAGTCCCGCGATGACATTCAACCATGGCGCATTCACCCATGGTCCGAGCACCTCGCGGTCGTTGCAGAGCAAAAGTCCAAAGACCATTGCAAGTGGGAGGAGGATGCCCGCAAACGCCTGTACGGCGAGCACAAAGAGTCCGAGAGGTGCATGAGGGATGAGCACGATACCTGCGGCGAGTGCGATGAGCAGCGCGGAGCTGAGGTAGAACTGTTTTGCCTCAGTGAAGCTCCGATTGAGTGAGGAGCGTACGCCAGCCATATCGCCGTAGGCATAGGCGGAGGTCAGTGTGACCGAGGCGGCACCGACCAATGAGGCATTGAGCAGGATGATCGCAAACAGCACGCCAGCTCCGCGTCCCAATGTATGGTCAAGACCGCGGGCGACGGTAAGGCCGTTGACGAAGTGCCCGGCAAAGGCGGCATGGCCAGAGAAAGCAAAGGCCGTTGTAGCGATAATAAGCGTCGCGGCGAGCACGGTCACTCCCGAGCCAATGACGGTGTCGGCACGCTCATAGTTAATCCATCGCGGTGTGATCTTCTTGTCAACGATGTTCGACTGCTGGAAGAAGAGCTGCCAGGGCGCGACTGTCGTACCCACAACACCGATCACGAAGAGGACCGCTGTCGAGTTCACCCCACCGGCGATATGTGGCGTGACATAGCCATGAAAGATCGGACCTGCGTGTGGGTGCGCGAAGATCACCAGTGGGATCACAAGAAAGTTTGCAAAGACGAAGATGAACATGAACCGTTCCCACCGACGAAAACTTCCCGTCGAGGTGATCAACACCAGAAGCACTGCAGCGACGGGCACGCTGATGTACTCGGAGATATTGAAGTAGCCGAGTGCGAGGGTTACGCCCGCAAATTCTGTAGATATCGTAAGAAAATCAAGGACAAAGAGGCCGGCAACGCTGATCCGGGCCCACAGCTTCCCGAGTCGCTCTGCGATGAGTCGATAGAGGCCGACTCCGGTAACCGCACCGAGGCGAACCACCATCTCCTGGTTGATAATGAGCACCGGAATGATCAGAATGAGCGTCCAGAGGAGGCTCAGCCCGTAGTTCTGCCCCGCCTGTGCATAGGTAGAGACACCGCCCGCGTCATTGTCCCCAACCATCACGATGATTCCGGGACCGATCACCGCAAGAAGGGTGAGGAGCCGACGCTTTAACGAACGCCCCGCATTTGCCGTATCGTCATCGATCGTGCCAAAGGCACCACGGATCTGATTTTCGGCGCCGTTCTGCCTGGACGCAGTGGTCCGCTGCTTATCCATCCTCACTCACCTCCTCGCGAATTGCGAGGGCGCTCACCTTACGTGTGCACCCCAGAGAGATGAGTGGCCCTACTGCACGAGTAGCGAGAGGCCATCCCATCGAGGGAGCAACACAAGTTGACTGGGTAACCAATCGTCGGTGGTCAGCGCTCCTCCTTCATCAGGCCCGTGGATCGCACGGCCGAGAGGAGAGCTTCCGGTGGGCACCAGAATCGCCGAAGGTTCGCCAAAAGGCATCGTCCTACGGCGCACCTCTCTCGTCAGAGCTTTGGCACCCGCCGGCGTAGGTCACAATGACCAGCCACTTTGGTCCTCCCCTTAATCCGGAGAGGACTGGTCTGACCCGGAGTGTCTTTCGACAGGTGGGGTCAGTGGCCTTTGTCCGACGAGCCGCCTCACCGAACGAGGTGCGACTGCTTGCGCTGACATGGTAGCTGGTCAGGGCAACGCGAGCCACACCAGCGAGCACGAAACAGTGAACCGCTGATGACCGCACACCGATGCATCATCGGTGCCAGCCCCTGCTTTAGTCGTCGAGTGAGGTGATACCGGTCTCGCGACGCCATCCGGAGGGGATCATCTCCTCAAGAACATCGTCGACGGTAACAACGCCCAAGATGCAGCGGTTGTCATCGACCACCGGGAGCGTCGAGAGGTTAAAGTCCGCCATCTTTCGCACGATCTCGTGAATATCCGCGTCAGCCTCCACGCAGACCGGGTCATTTTCGGCAACATCAGAGAGTCGAGATGTCGGGTTTGCCCTCACCAGTCGGATCAATGGAGCAGCACCCGCAAGTCGACCCTCGCTGTCGATCTCGTAGATCACCACAAGTGTCTCCTCCGCAACCGAACTTGCCCGGATCTCGTGGAGCGCGTCCTCGACCGAGGTGCCCTCAGAGAGTGCAAGAAAGTCCGGGCTCATGAGCCCGCCGGCAGAGTCAGAGCTGTAGTTGAGCAGGCGCCGGAGCTTGGCCTGCTGCGGAGCGGGCATCGCCTCGAGAATCGGAATGCGACGCTCCTGCTCCAACTCGCCGATGAGGTCGGCAGCGTCATCGGGCTCCATGCGCGCGAGGAGGCGACCAGCATCTTCATCGGTTCGGGTCTCGAGGAACTCCACCTGATGCTCGTCATCAAGTTCCTCAAAGACATCAGCCTCAAGTTCGCGGTTGAGTCCAACCGCCTCAATTATCTCGCGCCCCTCCTCATGCGAGGCAGCCTCCACGAGGTCGGCGATCTGGGCCGGTCGCAGGCGCGCCAGCTTGCGATAGGGAATCCGGATCCGTGCAGTTGGGATGTGCGCAACGAATGGCTCGATACTCTCCCAGTCCACGATGCCGCCGGGGGCGACCTTTGCACCGAACGCTCTCGGCAACAGTCGACGGATCGCTCCCCTGCTGCTGGGGTCTACGCCAACCACCTGCCAGGTACCGTCGACCTCTGCGAGCTCAATCTCATTCGCGCGGATCAGACGAGCGCCGACAAGATTGATGAGGTGGCGGGCGGAGAGGTCTCGCGCGAGTAAGAGTTCTCCGGGGCGACGTTCAAAGCGCGAGAGATTGAGCGTCTCCCCCTGAAGCTGTACCCGATGAGGATGAATCTCCCACACGCGCTCGATCGGCACGAAAAGCTCACGCCCCCCGACACGGACGACTAGGCCGGCAAGCGGTGGATGCGGCGCGCCATTGGCACGGATGACAAGGTCTTCGACACGACCGATTCGATCGCCCTTACGGCCAAGGAGTGAGCTGCCCACGATGCTCGATAGATGATGGATCTCCGGAGCCATCAGCCGCCTACCTCCACGGCCCAGCCCCACGGTCTTTGCACGTCAATCAGTCTAGGCCGATGCACTCTGACACGTTGATGACCAGAGGAAAACCAAGTGGTAGTGAGGCGGGTGAAATGACGCGCCGCGCTACTCGATTCCCGTGAAGAGGTCAGACTCCACGACATCAGTAGGTCCCACACGGCTTGCCTTGAGCTGGAAGAGCTCGAAATTGAAGATCGATTGCTCGATCTCTGGGGGCAGGCCAAACCAGAAGGTGGAGCTCGGATCGATCTGCGTGGCGTGAGCGAGCAACGCCTCGTGGCGGACATGGGTGAAACCGTCGAGCTCGATGCGCGTCGTGGCGGGTTGCGACTCCCGCTCAAACCAACGGGAGAATTCACCCTCTTGGTAGGGGGATTCGAGACCATGGACATCAAACTGACGGTGCCGCTCCATGAACTGCTCCTTCGACCAGAGGGAGTAGTAGAGCTTGCTTGGCGCAAATGGTTCGCCAAATTCGGGGTACCGCTCCGGATCGCCAGCAGCATCAAAGGCGAGGACGGAGATCTCGTTCACGCGCAGATGATCCGGGTGTCGATATCCGCCCTGATCCTCCGGGTAGGTAATGATGACCTGGGGCTGCTCCTGTCGGATAATACGCACGAGTCGACCTACTGCCTCCGAAATCGGCGCCTGATGAAAACTCTCCGGGTGCGTATTCGCCGGCGAGTCCTCCATCCCCGAGTCGCGGTAGCCCAGCATCACAAGTTCATCGAATCCAATGATCTCGCAGGCTCGCTCAAGCTCGGCGAGGCGTACCTTGGCGATGTTCTCTCGCACATCGTCGCGATCCATCGAGGGATTGAGAATCTCCCCCTCCTCCCCGCCGGTACAGGTCACCAGTACGGTGTGCACCCCCGCGGCGTGGTATTTCGCAATTGTTCCCGCGCCCTTGGACGACTCATCGTCGGGGTGTGCGTGGACGCTCAAGATACAGTGCCGTGCGCTCATCGCCTTGACGATAGCGGCTCTATCTCAACGACAACCGCGGATCGCGCGACCTTATCGTGCGGGTACATGCCTAAACTGCGAGTGGTACCGACACGGCAGCATCCGAGGCAGTGACATGCCAGGACGAGAGAGGGTACGACCCGATGGCGATAATGAAGCGTGTGAGCGAGGTCTTCCAGGCGAAGGCGAACAAGGTGCTCAACAAGGTGGAGGATCCTCGCGACACGCTGGATCTCTCCTACGAGAAGCAGCTCGAACAGCTCCAACAGGTCCGCCGTGGCCTCGCGGATATTGCGACAGCGCGCAAGCGGATTGAACTTCAGGCCTCTCAGCTAAAGGCAAGTGCGCAAAAACTCCAAGATCAGGCGGCTGCGGCGCTTACGCAGAGCAACGAGGATCTCGCCCGAGAGGCGCTGACGCGTCGTGCGGCAATTGCGACACAGCTCGAGGGCATGAAGAGCCAGCACGATCAGCTCGTTGAGCAAGAGGCCCATCTCGTGACGACTTCGCAGCAGCTCCAAAGCCGCGTCGACGCCTTCCGTACGCAGAAGGAGACGATGAAGGCGGCCTATTCCGCAGCACAGGCACAGACGCAGATCGGTGAGGCCGTTGCCGGAATCTCCAAGTCGATGGGCGACACCGGACTCGCCATGCAGCGTGCGCAGGACAAGATCGCCGATATGCAGGCGCGTGGCTCTGCGATGGATGAACTCCTCGCCTCCGGAGCGCTAACGGACCTCTCGGGAAATAGCGACGCGATTCAGGCGCAGCTTGATGCGGCCTCTCAGAACTCCAGCGTGGACGCGGAGCTTGCCCAGCTAAAGGCGAAGACCGCCAGCGCGGCACCCGCGGCTGAGATTACCGGTGGCGAGACCGATGCTCAATCGCAGAGCAATGTTGTCGACGCAGAGCCAGTGGGGAGTGCCCCGTCAGACCCCTTCGCGCTCGACGATAAATAACACCACGCCGTAGCCGAGAGGGGCATTGACGAATGGCAACACAGCATCGCTTTCCCGCAGACCGGGGTCTCACCACTCGCATGGTGTTGACGATCTTTTTCATCGGTCTGCTCTATGCGGTCTTTGTCGGCGCACTTGTCGCCGCGCGGGTGCAGCTTGGCATCGTCATTGTGATCTGTGGTGGAATGCTCATCGCGCAGCTCTACTTCTCCGATCGCATCGCACTTTTTTCCATGCACGGGAAGCTCGTCACGCAGCAGCAGGCACCCCAGCTCTATGGAATCATTAGTCGTTTGACGTCGATGGCAAATATGCCGATGCCCAAGGTCGCAGTCGCCGACAGCGAGATGCCAAATGCGTTTGCAACGGGGCGGAACCAGAAGAACTCCGTCGTCTGCGTGACCACGGGACTCCTCCGACGACTGAATGAACCAGAGCTCGAAGCCGTCCTTGCGCACGAGCTCTCCCATGTTGCCCACCGTGATGTTGCCGTGATGACGATCGCGAGTTTCCTTGGCATCATGGCGGGGATGCTGACCCGAGTGTTGATGTGGTCCGGTCTCTTTGGAGGCTTTGGTATGGGCGGCGGCGGCCGAGGCGGGAACCAAAACAACAACAACAATGGTGCCGCCCAGGTCATGATGGCGGAGATGGCGCTGATGCTCTTCTCCGCCATCGTCTACGCAATTAGTTTTCTCCTGATCCGTACGCTTTCGCGCTACCGCGAACTCGCCGCAGATCGTGCCGGCGCCATCCTCATCGGAAACCCCAACATGCTTGCGACCGCGTTACAGAAGGTCTGTGGCGACATGGGCCGAATTCCTACCCGCGACCTGCGTAGCGCCCAGTACTTCAATGCCTTCTACTTTGCTCCGGCGCTCGCAAACGGTGTCAGCGTCTCCTCGCTCTTTGCGACTCACCCCTCGCTGGAGCGACGTCTCGACGCCTTGGCAAAGCTCGATGCGCAGATGCGTCAGCAGCTGACCTAGACACAATGGGATTCCTCGACGCACTTACCGGTCGTTCCAAGCAGGCCCAACCCGACCTCTCTCGCCTCTTTGCACTCTCGGGCGCCGCCATCGATCTTCAGGTCACCGAGAATCTCATTCCAACGCTCACAACCGGTGTCTGTTTTAAGCGTATCGAGACACCAACATTTGCCGAGGCACACGCAGAGATACTCGGCCTTCTCAATGAAAAGGGTGACGAGAACAACCCGTCAACGGTCTCGGTCCGCGAATCCACCGATAGCTTCAACTACCAGTGGATCGTGCTTGATGGCGCTGATTTCAATGAGCTGGTGACGCGCACTCACTTTGTGAATTCGACCTTGGCCGATCATGGATTCGGGCCGCAATTACTCTGTAGCGTCTTTGGCTTTCGCCAGATCACGACTCCAGTAGGTTCGCCAGCGACCCACTACCTCGTCTACCTCTTTAAACAGGGATCGTTCTATCCCTTCGTCCCCAATGGAAAAGATCGACGCGACAATGAGGCGGAGCTGCGGATTCAGCGCGAGATCGAGGGCGACCTCACCATCGAATCTGACCTCACCCGATGGTTTCCCATGTGGGATCTCCCACTCTAGGGATCATCCGCTCGCCGAGCGAAGCGGGCTCCCGCTCGCCCACGGATCCCAGGCGATCGGCGCACGGTCGAGGTAGCCGCAGATCAGTTGGACAAGCTCCCCATCTCCAATCGACGCACGCCGATCCAGATTCTGCGGTGCGATGCGAAGTGAGGGCGTGAGTGCGCCAGGAGGGTCGGCCGCACTAGGCAGACCAGTGCGTTCCTCAAGAAGCCGCGAAAGTTCCTCAAGATCTCGTCGCAGTAACACCCCTGGGGATACATAGCGGACCCAGCTCTCATAACGGTCGCGATAGAGGACCTCCGAGCTTGAGAGGAGCAGAAGACGAGAACATTTCGTCGCCGATGCGATCGCAGAGAGATCGATGTAGCTCTCGATGGAGCTATCGCCCCCATCTCGTGTGCTCAGTGATTCGTCAACGTCGATCACCGCGAGGTCGCTTCCCACGATCTCCCTCAGTGTGAGCAAGTCATCGGCCATGTCCGCGACCGTCTGCGTGAAACGTGCACGTTGGGGTGCCCCAAGAGAGTGATAGAGCTCTGGTCGTTCGATGATGCGGGGAAGCACCTGCAAGAGTGTTCGATAGGCACGCGTCGTTGCGTTCGACTGCGCCATCTCGGCCTCTCCAAGATGAGCGCCGATCAACTCTGGCTCGTCCATAAGCGTCTCGAGCGCCCATGCCACATCGGCTGCGGCGTCGTCGCGCACTACGCCGAAGTCGCCGATGCGTGCGATCTCGATTAACAGCGCTCTGTGTGCGAGCGCAAAATCAGGATCGACAAGGAAGTGGAGTGAGACGAGGCCATCGATATCAAGATGGTCGTTCGTCACCACGACGGTCGACCTCTGCCAATGCTCTGGAGAGGAGACGTAGTCGGCGACAATCTCAGCAGAGAGATCTCTTGCGAGTGCGCGAGGAGTCGGTGTACTCGGCCAGTGGGAGAGAACGAGCGTCGTGTGCTCTCGCGGCGCACCATCGACCACGAGATGCGGGAGATCCCCGAGTTCCTCGAGACCTAGATAGTGGTGCGGATGGATGGTGTCCATCTCAGCAAAGTGGCGTGAGCGCTCGCGCAAGCACGAGATCAGCGTCGGTCACTCCACCCATTGAATGTGTCCGAAGCCGGAGCGTCACCGTATTCCAGCGGATGTCGATATCGGGGTGATGTCCAAGTGGATCAGCGATGGCTCCAACTGCGACAACGAACTCGAGTGCTGCGGCAAAATCATCACGGCGAACCACGCGGATGAGCTCGCCCTCGAGATAGGTCCAGCCGGTGCCAGCGAGTGAAGGATCGATCGATCTCTTACTGAGCAATTCCACCCGAGCCACGCTAGTGGACACACCGAAATCAACGAGCGAGATCGACCTCAATCACGAGGGGCGCATGATCGGAGGGCGAGGGCCCCCTCCGCGCCTCGCGATCGACCGCGGCAAAGGTGAGTCGTTCGCACAGTGGCACCGATATGAGTCCCAGATCGATTCGCATTCCCCAACCCCGATGGAAGGACCCCGAGCGATAGTCCCACCAAGAGTAAAGCGCATCCTCATCAGGGTGGAGGAGTCGCACCGCATCACGAAGTCCCCACTCGCACAGTCGAGTGACGGCTGCTCGCTCCGCTTCAGTCACGTGCGTCGCGCCGTCAAACTGCGCGATATCCCACACATCTCGGTCCTCGGGTGCAACGTTGAAATCGCCAAAGATTCCGACTCTGTCCTCAGGCTTACAGCTGGCCGCAAGATCGGCCAGAAGGTGATCAAGCCAAAGGAGTTTTCTCTCATAATGCTCTGACCCGACGGTTCGACCGTTTGGGACGTAGACGGAGTAGAGGCGAACACCTCCGCAGGTGGCGGAGATCACTCGCGCCTCGCCCACCTCGTCGATCTGCTCATCAAAAAAGGCGGAACGGATATCGGTAAGGCCGACGCGGGAGACGATCGCGACGCCGTTCCACTGCGAGATTCCATGATGCGCGGTCTCATATCCAAGCGATTGGAAGGCCTCTGCTGGAAAGGCTGCGTCCTTGCACTTTGTCTCTTGCATCAACAAAACATCTGGCTGATGGAGTTCAATCCACTCGGTTACACGCCCTAAGCGCGCGCGGAGCGAATTGACGTTCCAGGTCGCGATCTTCATCGCTCGCTACGCGTCTGCAAAGAAGAACATCAGATCGAGCTCACAGGCAACCTCTCCTCCAACCGAGGCGATGGCATGACCTGTCCCCGCCCGCGAAGAGAGACGCTTGATCTCAACAGAGAGGTCGAGCTGGTCACCGGGAAGCACCTGGCGGCGAAAACGCGCTCGATCGATGCCCCCAAAGAGTGGGATTCGACCGACAAAGCGCGCGTCCGCCAAAACGGAAGCTGCGCCAAGTTGGGCGAGAGATTCCACCATTAACACGCCTGGCAGCGTAGGACGACCGGGGAAATGGCCGGTAAAAAATGCCTCCTCCCCGGTGAGACGCCAGATTCCCTTCGCTGACCTTCCCGGGTCAAGCTCGGTGATCTCATCGACGAGCAGAAAAGGTGGCCGATGCGGTATTAGCTCCTCAATACTCCAGACCATTACTTCGCTGCTCCCCTTCTCTTTGTTTGGCGCACCGCTGCCGCTTCGACACCCGCAACCGGCGTCACGGCATCCGGCCGTCGACGAGGTCGCGAGGAGGCAACTGGCGCCCCCTCGGTCTCACTCGATCTGCTCATCTTGGCGACTGACTTTGCGGGCGCACTCTTCTTCGCGGGCACCGCCTTCGCACTTCGCTTTGTCGGTTGAGAGGAGGGTGAAGGGTCCTCGGGCGCCGACTTCGCCGTGGTGCGCCTCTGTGCCCGTGTTCCCGTAGGCGTCGCCTTGGCGACTGACTTTGCGGGCGCACTCCTCTTGGCGGGCACCGCCTTCGCACTTCGCTTTGTCGGTTGAGAGGAGGGTGAAGGGTCCTCAGGTGCCGGCTTCGCCGTGGTGCGCCTCTGTGCCCGTGTTCCCGTAGGCGTCGCCTTGGCGACTGACTTTGCGGGCGCACTCCTCTTGGCGGGCACACTCGCCTCCGGCGAGAGTTTTGGAGCGGTCCGCTTGCGAGGCTCCCGTCGCGGTGCAGGCGCTGACTCCTCGGTGAGATCGGCAGCTGGAGTGGGAACCGCTCCATCAGCGCCGGCTGCAGCCACGCTGCGACGCGAGCGCCGGCGCGGTGCAGCGGCTAGCTCGCCAGCTGGCTGCTCCGCCTCATCTACCACGGACTCCGCATCGGGGAGAGAAAGTTCAACTCCTCGCCGCAGTGGGTCGAGTCCACGGATCACAAACCCTCGGATCTCTCCACGTTTGAGGACCTCTCGAGGGCTACGCGGGGGAGGCGACCCCAGCCCCGAGAGCGGCGCGTAACAGTGCACGCCCTGAAAGCGAATAATTGCACCATGCGAGGTGAAACTCTCCACCTCGGCCTCGATGATTCCGCCAACCGGGTGCGAAGCGATGAAGGTGATGAAGGTGGTCGGATCATTTACCGCGGCGACGGATGTCGCTACCCGGTGGTTGGTTTGCACCGCTGGAGGTGCCACTGGAGCACCCTCTTGCGGCTCGTCATCCTGCATCGCCTTTGCAGTGCGTCCGCGCCGTCCGGGAGGAGGCGACTTGGGTACGGGTAGCGGGGGCAGGTTGCGCACACCCCGTGTCGCTGCACGGCTCTTGACCCCACGGACTGGATTCCGGGGGATAAAGATCCAGCCCACCCCTGGTACGGGCGAGGCACCGAGCAGCCGTCCGGCATCAAAGAGCCAACCATGGTCACCGTGGAACTCCTGAAAGGAGTCATTCGAGAGAACGACTGCATCGCTCTTCTCAGCGATCCGCAGTACAAACGCATCGCCGCGACCGATAGCACCCGCCGGAGGGATGAGATACGCACCCGCGGCAAGGGACTCTTCGAAGCGGGCAAGCTCGGAGGGATCGATTCGATGGGCAAATGTGGCATCGACAACGACGGTGATCTCTGCCTCTGGTTGCTCTCGACGAAGCTCCTCGAGTGCGCTCTCGAGCTGCGCAAGGCTGGGAAGGTTGCGTCCCTCAGTCGCGATATTTGATCCGTCGACGACGATACGTTGTGATGCCATATCTATTCAGTCAACCATCTCGTTCGGCACGAGATGCCGATGGGCGCAGTGTCGACGACAGATACGGGGAGCGAGCCACTCAGGCACGTGGATATGCGCCCACCGCAACATCCATCAGCATCTCGACCTCGAGATCGTGAAGGACGTGTGAGCCAGTAGCTGGACTTCCCGCTGCGGTCCGAGAGACGCTACGGATCGCAAATCGGTCGGCGAAGCGACTCATGAGACGCTCGTAGACGAAGCTCCAAGAGCCCATGTTGGCGGGCTCATCTTGCAGCCAGACAAGCTCAGTCGCGTTGGAATATGAGGCAATAATCTCCTCGAGAGTCTCCTCTGGCCATGGGTAGAGCTGCTCTATTCGCACAACTGCGCTATGGGGGCCTCCAGCGTTCGACTCGCGTCGTGCATCACGTCGATCGATCGCCTCAAACGCGATCTTTCCGGTGCACAAGATCACACGTTCGACTGCTCCCTTATCGATTCGCGCTGCCGACGGATCATCGAGCACTTCATGAAACTCACCGGTGGAGAGTTCTGACATCGCCGAGCGGGCGGGACGCGCACGAAGGAGATACTTCGGTGACATCACGATGAGCGGACGGCGCGAGGGATTGTGCACCTGTGCGCGGAGAAGATGAAAGTACTGCGCGGTCGTCGTCGGCTGCGCAATGGTCACGTTATTGCGCGCCGCAGCGGAGAGATAACGCTCCAGCCGAGCGGAGGAGTGCTCTGGCCCCTGACCCTCATAGCCATGCGGCAACAGCATGACCAACCCAGAGGTCTGACCCCACTTCTCCTCGGCTGCCACGATGAAGTTGTCGATGATGATCTGTGCTCCGTTGGCAAAATCACCAAACTGCGCCTCCCAGAGCACCAGTGTGTCCGTGCTCTCCACGGAGTAGCCGTACTCAAACCCAAGGGCTGCATACTCAGAGAGGAGCGAGTCGTAGACCGTGAAGGTTCCCAGACCACTCCAGAGCGAGGAGAGGCCCGTGAGCGGCACAAAATCCGTTCCGTTCTCATAATCAATTAAGGCGGCGTGGCGGTGCGAAAAGGTACCTCGGCGCGCGTCCTGACCGATGAGTCGGATATTTTTACCCTCCACCATCAACGAACCAAAGGCGAGTGCCTCGCCCGTCGCCCAATCAACCTCTCCCGAGGCGACGAGCTCGTCGCGCTGGTCAAACTGACGTGCCAGCTTGGGATGAATGTGGAACGACTCCGGACGCTTCGTCAGCTGCTCGAGCATCTGGTTCAGCACGTTCTGGTCGACCCGCGTGTCCTTGGGCAGTGTTGCCGACGTGGAGGTAACTACCTCGGGAAGGGTCGCAAAATGCGGCACGGGGATCGCGCGCACCTCCTCGAGCTGCTGTGTCAGCATCTGAGTTATGGACTGCGTCTCGGCGCTGAGATCCTCAGCGCTCACGACGCCACGGGTGATGAGCACATCGCCGTAACGTGCGTTAAGCGGCTGGTGCTCTGCGATCTCGCGATACATCAATGGCTGGGTGTAGCTCGGATCGTCACCCTCGTTATGTCCATAGGTGCGATAGCAGACGAGGTCGACGACGACATCTTTGGCAAAGGTCGTTCGATAACTCGCCGCCAACTGCGCGGCCCGCAGGACAGCCTCCGGGTCGTCACCATTGACGTGGATGATCGGCGCCTCAATACCCTTTGCCACGTCGGTCGCGTAGACAGTCGATCGAGCCGAACTCGGCGGTGTCGTAAAGCCCACCTGGTTGTTAATCACGAGATGGATCGTCCCACCCACCTCGTAAGCGGGCAGCTGCGAGATGTTCAGCGTCTCAGCGACGATGCCCTGTCCTGCAAAGGAGGCGTCGCCGTGCATCAACACCGTCACCACCGAGTGATGCTCCACATCGCCCACTCGGTCCTGTTTTGCACGGACAACGCCCTCGGCAACGGTGTTCACTGCCTCAAGGTGTGAGGGGTTCGGCACCAGAGTGACCGGGAGCGAGGCACCATCGCGCGCATGCCAGATGCCGGTTCCCCCCTTGTGGTACTTCATGTCGCCAGAGCCCTCGATCGTCAGCGGATCGAGGTTGTTCTCAAAATCGCCAAAGAGCTCCCGATAGGGCTTGCCAACAATGTTGGCCAAGACATTAAGCCGACCGCGGTGCGACATTCCTAGGATCGCCTCCGTCACGCCGGCCGCAACGCTTACGCCGAGTACTCCATCGATAAAGGTGATGGCGGCGGTGCCACCCTGGAGTCCAAAACGCTTCTGTCCCACATAGCGAGAGTGAAGAAATGATTCGAATATCTCCGATTCATTCAGTCGACGCAGTACATAGCGCTGCTCATCATGGCTGAGCTCAGAGGATCCACCCTCCACCTGTGCTTCGATCCAGCTCTGCTCGGGGGTGGATTGAATGTGGCGATACTCGATCGCGATGGTCGAACAGTAGCTGGAACGCAAGATCTCAAGGATCTGGCGGAGCTTCTTGCGTGCGCCTCCCGCAAAGCCGGGGATGACAAAGGAACGGTCAAGGTCCCATGCAGAGAGCCCATAGGTCGCAAGATCGAGCTCCGCGGGCAGTGCGAGGGGGGCCATTGCCAGGGGATTCGTCTGTGCCACCCGGTGTCCGTGTGTACGGTACCCATCGATAAGGCGCGCAACAGCAAGCTGCTTTAGCCCATCCGAATCGCTCCCCGCAAGCTCGGTTGCGCTGATATCACGGGTGAGATGCATCGGTGCCGCGTCGATACCAAGCGAGGCAAAGATCTCCTCATAGAACCCGTGGCTTCCAACCAAAAATTCATCGATGTATTTGAGGAAGAGTCCGGATTCGGCACCCTGAATAATCCGGTGGTCATAGGTTGACGTCAGCGTCACGACCTTGCCGACACCGAGGCGAGCAAGCGTCTCTGGGTCGGTTGCCCGGTACTCGACGGGGAAATCAAGGGCACCAACTCCGATGATCGCTCCCTGGCCACTCATCAGCCGTGGTACCGACTGCGTGGTACCAAGCGTTCCTGGATTCGTAATCGTCAGCGTCACGCCGGCAAAGTCATCAACGGCGAGCTTGTTATTACGCGCCTTCGCAATGAGCTCCTCATAGGCGCCGATGAACTCCGCAAAATCGTAGGTATCGGCGTTCTTAATTGCGGGAACCAATAAGGAGCGACCATTCGCGCGTTCAATATCAATTGCAATTCCGAGACCTACGTGCGTATGACGGATCACGCCCGGCGTCCCCTTGCCGTCGCTATCGGCGACAAAGGTTGCATTCATCGATGGGATGAGGCCGACACCCTTGACCACGGCGTAGGCGATGAGATGAGTAAAGCTGACCTTGCGCCCAGTGGTCCTCGCGAGGTACTCGTTGATGATGGTGCGGTTTACCTCGATCACCTTCGCCGGCGTGGGATGCACACTTGTCGCGGTCGGCACCGCGAGGCTGGCCACCATGTTCTCCACGATCCGCGCGGCAGCTCCACGTAGCGGCATCACCTCTTCGCCCTCGGCGAGTACGGGTACCGGAGCTGCCGCTGGAGTAGGTGCGGCCGGGAGGGGAACCGCGGGCGGCGGTGTCACCACGGCATTGGTCGCCGGCACCCCATTTGCTGGTGTCGGTGGCGTCAATACCCCTGGTACGGTCGCGGTGGCGGGTGCGACAGGATGCGAAATGCCACCAGCGAAGAGAGTCCGCCATGATTCGGTCACCGAGGAAGGATTCGCCAGGTACTCCTGGTAATTCTCCTCGACGAGCCACGCGTTGACCCCGAGATCGCTAGCACCCGCACCCGACGCCATTGTCGGATCCTCGTGCTTACTCACGGCGTTGATCCTACCGATTAGCCGGTAAGGTCGCACATCATGAAGCAAGCCACCTATTCGCTCTCCCCCCGCACGGTCAGAGGCCTTGTCGCAGCCACCTGCACCGTCTGCGTCGCCGGGATGATTGTCTCCGCTGCGCTCAAGCATCTCGGGGGCGTCCTCGCCTTTGGATGCCTATCTACAGGGGCGATTGTGACCCTCATCTCGGTTATCGCGAGCGCATCAGCGACCGGCGCACCAGCGGCATTTGATGCGCGCGGCGCACATCGAGTCGAGCGCCTGGTCGAGCAACTCGTCGCTGAGGGTGCGAATGAGGCGACCGCAAGGGAACTTGTCGGAGCGGCACTCACCCTTGAGCAAACGCAAAACAGGGGGGCGAGCTAATGCAGATCGCAATAAGTGGCCACCGGGGCTTTATCGGTGGTCCGCTCAGCGAGGAACTCATTCACGAGGGGCATCAGCTCTCCCCGATTGTGCGCCGCCTGCCGCGCAGCGGGGAGATCGGCCTCGATCTGGAGGGTCGGCGACTCGACACCAGTCAACTTCCTGGAGGCGATCTCTCCTCTATCGATGCCATCGTGCATCTTGGCGGTGAGCCGCTCACACCTCGACGATGGAATGCTCGCAAACGGGAGCTCATCCGCTCCAGCAGAATTTCCTCAACGGATCTCATCTCGCGTGCGATCGCGACTTCGGAGAGTCCTCCAAGGTCGCTAATCGTCATGAGTGCTATCGGCTATTACGGCAGTACCGGTGACGCCGTGGTGACGGAGCGAAATAGTTCGGGTGAGGGATTTCTTGCCGAGCTCTGTCGCGCTTGGGAGGCAGCCGCCTCTCCTGCGCGAGCGGTTGGGACAAGAGTCATCCATGCACGGACAGGAATTGTGCTCGGAAAGTCTGGTGGACTTCTCAAGAGCCTCACTCCCATCTTCGCCCTTGGCCTCGGCGGGAACCTCGGTAACGGTCACCAATGGATGAGTCCCATCGCCCTTGTCGATGAGGTGCGTGCGCTGGCGCGACTTACGACGGACCTCTCCCTTGAGGGAGCGTATAACCTCACCTCTCCAGTTCCCGTGACAAATGCACTCTTTACCCGTGAGTTCGCCCGGTCACTCCACCGCCCGGCATTTCTCCCGGTCCCAGAATTTGCATTGACTCTCGCGCTCGGGCACCGAACGGCGACCGAGATGGCGCTGACCAGTCAACGAGTTATTCCTGAGCGACTCCTCGCCGCAGGTTTTACCTTTTCTCAGCCATTAGTCGCTGACGCGTTGGGTCATTAGTTAACTGGGTGCAGCCCCTCAGCCAAGGTTCGCGCCATGCCGGCGCACAAAATCATTGACCTCGTAGTAGGCATCGATCGACTCGCCTGCATCTCCCCAAAACCCTTCGAGGATGTCGTAACGCATCAGACCCGCGGAGACATAGTGGTTATTCACGTCGGTAATTTCAAGTTCTCCACGCCCTGAGGGCACCAACGTGGAGATCACGGAGAAGACAGTTGGGTCATAGCAGTAGACGCCGGTCACGCAGTAGTTCGATGGTGGCTCCGTCGGCTTTTCAATGATCTTCACGACCCGGCCGTCGATAAGTTCTGGTACTCCAAGATGACGTAGGTGCGAGGGCTCGGTCACCTCTGACAGCACGATCCGAGCACCGGCCTGCTGCGTTGCGAAGGCTTCGATCGTCGGTCGGATCGTCCTGCCAAAGATATTGTCCGCGAGCATCACGAGAACCCGGTCGTCTCCCACGAAACGCTCGGTGAGACCCAATGCCTCGGCGATACCACCAGGACGCTCCTGGTAGGCGTAGGAGAGACGATCAACGCCATACTCATCTCCATTGGAGAGGAGACGAAGAAACTCTCCGGCATGGGTACCACCGGTGACTACCATGATCTCGCTGATCCCTGCCTTGACCATCGCCTCGACTCCGTAGGAGATCATGGGGCGATCAAATATTGGCAGAAGGTGCTTATTGGTAATCCGGGTAAGGGGATGCAACCGACTTCCGGTACCGCCAGCGAGAAGCACTCCCTTCATCGCAGCTGCCCCTCTTCCGGCCAAGTTGCGCCCAAAATTTTCATCCCCTCACCTTAGTCACTGCGATTTACGAGTCGACCGAGAGAGCTAGTTGGACCCAACCTTGGGAGTGGCCAAACCGGGATCCGTGACTCCTAGCTCTTCGGCGATCGCATCGAGAAAGGGGGGCCACAGCTCCTTCGCCCATAGGTCAAAGTCGCGATCGGTGAGCAGAGATACGCCATATCGGGCGACAGGATCGACGAGGAGAAGCGTGCCACTTTGACCAAAATGGCCAAAGCTGGTGAGTGCGTTCCGGCGACCCGTCCAATGCGGCGACTTCGTCGATTTCAATTCGAAGCCGAGGCCCCAATCACAGGGATGCTGCCGACCAAAACCTGGCACTACGCCATCGATGCCGGGAAAGGCGACGGAGGTCGCAACACCAAAGAGCTCGCGGGAGATGAGCGTCGGCGAGAGAAACTCGGCGAGGAGACGACCAAGGTCACTGATTGTCGACCAGCCATCTGCCGCTGGCGAACCGAGACACTGCGTCGACGTCATCGCCAATGGTTCCGTTATCCCCATTTGGAGATACTCCTCGAAGCTCATCCCCGATCCTCGAGCAAGCTCGTCAGCGACCAGTTCGATTCCCGCATTCGAATAGATCCGCTTCGCCCCCGGCACCGCCAGCACGACACGGGCATCACTAAGGGAGACTCCAGAGGCGTGTGACAGAAGGTGCCGCACCGTTGCGCCAGAGGGACCTGCGGGATCGTCTAATGAGAGCGTCTCCTCCTCCGCAGCGATCAATGTGCAATACGAGGTGAGCAGCTTCGTCACCGACGCCAGACGAAATGGGCGGCTGAGATCGCCGTGGTGCCCCAGCACCCGACCGTCTCCACCGATGACAATTGCCGATGCGTGGGGCGCACCAAAGGATTCGATCAGCTCCAGGGAACGAACGCCATACTCGCTCACGAAAGGAGGAGCGCCCTATTCAATAGATAGCTAGACATCAAGAAATTGACGCACCGCCACCGTCGAGCCGATGACGCCAACCAGTACGCCGATCACCACTACGACAACCTCCGTGACAACGAGCTGGCTCACCGGAAGCGTGGACGAGGAGAGATAGTGACGCACCAGGTAATTCACCCCGATGTTGGAGAGCAATACGATCCCCGCAGCGACGATCGCGCCGATCAGTCCCTGAACAAGGCCTTCCAGCATGAAGGGGATACGGATAAACCAGTTCGTCGCTCCAACAAGTTTCATGACGCTGACCTCACGACGACGGGCGAAGATCGCCATCCGGATCGCATTCAATATAAGGACGAGAGAGGAGATGAGAAGGACGATAGCGATCGCCAGCAACACCACCTGCAAGATGTTGGTGATCTTCTGCATCGTTCGAATGCTCTGCGCCGGATACTGTGCATGCCCCTGAAAGACCCCCGGCACGCCGGTGAAGATCGAGGCAACCGCCGGAGCATCATTCGCATTCTGTAGCTGACACCGGTAGACCGTCGGGGTGATGGCGGGGGTGAGCGCCTGGAGCGCTGTTGGCTCTCCCGCAAGTACCTGACGTGCCTGCTGATAGGACCGCTCATGGTTCAGATAGCTGCAGGAGGTGATCTGCGGCTCCTGTGAGATCAGTACTTTGACCTCATTCAGCTGCTGCGGGGTCGCATTGGCGTTCATGAACACCTGCAGACTGACGTTGCTCGACCACTGACCGATCTGGCGGTTTACGACCTGTCGCAACAACAGCGCGGTACCCACGAGTGAGAGCGATACCGCCACGGTGAGGACAGCGGCGAGCGCCATAACGCGGTTGCGCCACAGATTCGCCATCGTCTCTTTGGCTACGTAATCAAAGGAGACCGCCATCAGCCATCACACCCTGGTTGGAAGAATTGGTGCTTGGTCATCGACGGCCCCTCCGCGCCCGAACCTGACGGCGCTCAACAAATCCCGTCTCATATTCGTCATCGCCCGCTACCGCGCCGACCGCAATGGAGGAGATCGAGCGACTCTGCGTCTCCGAGGCCTCTCCATAGATACCACGCGCCTGGTCACGAACAAGATGTCCGTGTTCGAGCTGGATCACACGACGTCGCATCTCATCAACGATGCCAACGTCGTGCGTTGCCATCACGACCGTCGTCCCCGTCTTGTTGATTCGCTCGAGCAATTTCATGATGCCTGAACTCGTCGCGGGGTCGAGATTTCCGGTCGGCTCATCGGCCAGCAGGATGAGGGGTCGGTTGACAAAGGCTCGCGCAATTGCCACTCGCTGTTGCTCGCCACCAGAAAGCTCATGGGGTCGGCGGTCGATTTTTTGCCCAAGACCAACAAGGTCGAGTACCTGCGTGACCTGAGTTTTAATGACACCGCGGGGACGTCCAATCACCTCTAATGCAAAGGCGACATTCTCACCTACCGTCTTGTTGGGAAGGAGGCGGAAGTCCTGAAAGACACAGCCAAGGTTGCGCCGAAGGTAGGGAATGCGCGCAGGCGGCAGACGGCCGATATCACGCCCCGCGACCCAGATGGTCCCGGAATCGGGGGTCTCCTCACGGAGCAGCATCTTCAAGAAGGTTGTCTTGCCCGAACCGGAGGCCCCGACCAAGAAGACAAACTCTCCGCGATCGATTTCAAGAGAGACCCCGGTAAGTGCGTCAATGCCCGTGATATAGGACTTTGTCACGTTGTCAAAGGTGATCATGGTCCTGGTGCCTACCCTCTCATCGAGCACCAAAGTCGGCACTCGTCGGTAACAATGTCGTGCAAAAAGCCTAGGAGCATGGACCTCAAGGTGACATGCATTCTGGCTAAAACCCTAGTTCGCAGGGATCAAAGAAGAGGGGCGGAGGCGAGAACTCGTGCGCCGGTGCGGCTATGCGCCGGCTGCGGGGTCATTCATCCGGCGCCACCGCAGGTAGGCAGCCATGAAATCATCGAGGTCGCCGTCGAGCACAGCGTCGACATTTCCGGTCTCATGGTCCGTACGAAGGTCCTTCACGAGCTGGAAGGGCGCCAGCACATACGAGCGCATCTGATTTCCCCACGCGACCTCCGATTGGGGTCCCGCAAGAGCATCCAACTCGGCGCGACGCTCCGCGCGCTGTCGCTCCGCCAACTTCGCGGCGAGTACCTGCATCGCCTTCGCCTTGTTTTGCAGTTGGCTTCGCTCGTTCTGGCACGAGACCACGATCCCTGTCGGGAGATGAGTCAGACGCACGGCTGAGTCGGTCACGTTGATGTGCTGCCCACCCGCGCCAGAGGAGCGATAGGTGTCGATTCGAAGATCCTTCTCATCGATCTCCACCGTCTGGTCAAGATCGTCGAGAAAGGGGGTCACCTCAAAGCTCGCAAAGCTGGTCTGGCGACGATGTTGCGAGTCAAAGGGTGACATGCGAACGAGACGGTGGACGCCTCGTTCGGCGCAGAGCAGGCCATAGGCATACTGTCCGCGGACGATAAAGGTGGCGGACAAGATCCCGGCCTCACCACCCTGAGTTACCTCATCGATCTCGACCTGGAACCCACGACGCTCCGCCCAACGCAGATACATCCGGAGCATCATCTCCGCCCAGTCCTGTGCGTCGGTTCCGCCCGCGCCGGCATGGATCTCGCCTATCGCATCGCCCTGATCAAACTCACCGGAGAACAGGCTGCGCATCTCAAGGTCGCTGAGGATCCTCCCGCACGATTCGATCGTCGTGATGATCTCCTCCATCACCTGACCAAGCGCCTCCGTGCCCTCGTCCTTGGCCATCTCGAAGAGCTCGCCGCAATCGGTGATCTTGCGCGCGAGGTCGTGCAACATATCAACGTCGGTCTTTACCCGGGTGTAGGCGGTGCTCACACGCCGCGCGTTCTCCGCATCATTCCAAAGGTCTGGCGTGGCGACCGCAACCTCAAGATCGGCGAGCTCTGCCTCGAGCGCAGCAAGATGGAGATACTCACGTGCCGCATCGAGTCGCGCATTGAGCTCAACAACAGTGGCGATGACGTCCGGATCTCCGTCGCCGCCTGCCACAAGGGAGGTGGTGGCCATGTGGTCTCAGTTCGCGCCGTGGCAAAGTTTGTATTTGCGACCGGATCCACAGGGGCAGGGGTCGTTGCGGCCCACCTTCGGTGCGCTCGCAGGCTGCATCGCCGCAACCGCCGCCTGAGCCCGCTCGATGGGTGACGGCACCAAAGCGCCCTCCTCTCCCCCCTCGGACGCGCCAATGAGACTGACGACTGGCTCCTCCTGGGCAACAAAACTGGCGCGTGAATAATCCGGTGCTGTTGACTCCTCGTCGATCAATACCTCGACATGAGTCACATGCTGAAGGAAATCGTCATCGATCGCCTCCATCAGATGTCCAAACATCTCGAAGCCCTCGCGTTGCCATGCAACGAGGGGGTCCGTCTGCGCGAGACCACGGAGATGGATTCCCTCTCGCAGATAATCCATCTCCGAGAGGTGCTGACGCCAACGCTGATCGATTACCTGCAACATCACCTGGCGTTCGATCTGTCGCGCCATCTCCTCGCCACCTGGCAGTGCCCGCTCGCGCTCCTCGTAGAACTCCTGACCCTCCGCGTGCACGCTCTCTAGGACCTGATCTACTGACTCTGCCTGCGCGAGGTCAGCGCTCGAGAACTTCGTCGGGTAATAGGCCGAGAGCTCATGCACCAGCCGGTGAAGATCCCAATCCTCGCTGTAGTCCGAGGGACAGCAGGAGGCAACGACGCGCTCGATCCGCTCTTCGAGCAGCTCCAGCGTCCTCGTACGAAGATCCTCGTCATCGATGACCTGCATACGGCGTTCGTAGATGACCTTGCGCTGCTGGTTCATGACCTCGTCATATTTGAGGACGTCCTTTCGGACCTCTGCATTCTTTTGCTCGACCGTATTCTGCGCACGCTCGATCGCCTTGGTGACCATCTTCGCCTCTATCGGTACATCATCAGGAAGCGCACGATCCATGACCCAACTCATTGCTCCGGTGGCAAAAAGGCGCATCAGCTCATCTTCGAGCGAGAGAAAGAAGCGGCTTGCTCCCGGGTCACCCTGGCGACCCGCTCGTCCTCGAAGCTGATTATCGATCCGTCGGGACTCATGACGCTCGCTTCCGAGCACATAGAGCCCACCGAGGTCGCGGACCCGTGCAGCCTCCTCGTCGCACTCGCGGACGAAACGATCGAGGAGAAGCTGGTACTCACGCGCACCCTCCTCGCTCTCACGGTCCAGACCACGTAGCGCAAAGGCATCGTCGGCAAGGCCAGCAGGGTTGCCACCAAGGAGAATGTCGACGCCTCTACCTGCCATGTTTGTCGCGACGGTGACTGCGTGCAGCCGCCCCGCCTGCGCGACGATTGACGCCTCACGCTCGTGATATTTCGCATTCAACACTGCATGAGGTATGCCCTGTTTGTCGAGGAGGCGCGAAAGGTGCTCGGACCTCTCCACGGAGGCGGTACCGACAAGAACCGGCTGTCCCACCTCGTATCGCTCAGAGATATCTTCAACGACCGCGGCAAACTTCGCCTCCTCGGTCTTGAAGATGAGATCCGGTAGGTCCTGGCGGATGTTCTCTCGGTTTGTAGGAATCGGCACGACCTGAAGGTTGTAGGTGGAGGCAAACTCCGCCGCCTCCGTCTCTGCAGTACCGGTCATTCCCGCGAGCTTGTCGTACATACGGAAGTAGTTCTGCAACGTCACCGTCGCCCAGGTGTGGTTCTCGTCCAGGATGTTGACGCGCTCCTTGGCCTCAACCGCCTGGTGCAGGCCGTCCGCCCAACGTCGACCCTCAAGGATGCGACCGGTGAACTCATCGACGATCTTTACCTGGCCATCCGCGACGAGGTAATCCTTGTCGCGACGGTAGAGCTCCTTGGCCTCAAGTGCCTTTCCCAGCTGATGCACGTAATTGACCACGGAGCTGTCGTAGAGGTTCTCGATACCGAGCTGACGCTCGACCTTTGCGATGCCGTCCTCGGTGGGAACGACGGTGCGCTTCTCCTCGTCGACCTCGTAGTCATCTTCACGCCGAAGAGTCCGCGCGACGGAGGCGAACTGGTAGTAGAGCTGCGTTGACTCATCCGAGGGGCCACTGATAATCAGTGGCGTGCGTGCCTCGTCGATCAGAATTGAGTCGACCTCATCAACGATCGCAAAGCCATATCCGCGCTGAACCATCTGCGCACGCTCAACGGCCATGTTGTCGCGAAGGTAATCAAACCCGAACTCGGTATTGGTGCCGTAGGTCACATCGGCGGCATAGGCGAGGCGCTTGCGCTCAAAGTCATTTACCTCTGCCGAGACGAGTCCGACCTCCATACCAAGCGCGTGATAGACGCGACCCATCCACTCCGAGTCTCGCTTGGCGAGATAGTCGTTGACGGTCACGATATGGACACCGTTACCCGCGAGTGCGTTTAGGTAAGCGGCAAGCGTCGATACCAACGTCTTACCCTCACCAGTTCGCATCTCGGCGATCCAACCAAAGTGCAGTGCCATACCACCCATCAGCTGGACGTCGTAGTGACGCTGCCCGATAGTGCGCCATGCGGCCTCACGAACGACCGCAAAGGCCTCGACAAGGAGATCATTGAGCTCCTCGCCATCGGCGAGTCGTGCGCGGAATGATTCGGTCATCCCCGCAAGTTCGGCGTCCGAGAGCGCTCTCACCTCCGGCTCAAGGTCGTTAATGAGTGGGACGACGCCCGCAAGATTGCGGACCTTCTTGCCCTCTCCGGCACGCAGAACTTGGGAAAAGATACTCACGCTTTTCAGTCTAGGTGGCTGAACGCGCGGCGCCTCCCGGGCCGTCATCATCTCTATCTCGGCATTTTCGCCACCACCGACCTCCGCGCGCGAGGAGCAGGCCAGCAACCGTCAGATGCTCGCACTGGCTCCTGCGTGAGCAATCGCTCCGTTTACATGGAGTGCAACGTCAAGGCGCCGCCGCCGAGGGAGCGGAGGTGGCTCCTCTATGGAGAGAATCCTCCCGATGAGGTGATGCGCACCCGCATCGGTGATCTCGACGGACGCATAGCGCCCTGGCAGAAGGTTCTCCTCGGTATCGGGGAAGTGCACCAATTTCCCCTGTCGCGTGCGGGCAGAGAGCACCGTGGCATTCTGGCGCGATCGCCCCTCGACAACCACCTCTTCCACACGACCGATCCGCTCCTGATGCTTGCGGAGGGAGGAGCGATCAACCACCCGCTTGAGGCGATCGAAACGCTCCTGCACCACATCGGGTGCGACAAACTCTCCCTCCATCGTGGCTGCCTCGGTTCCTGGGCGTGGAGAGAAGATGAAGGTGAATGCGGTATCGAACTCCACCTCGGCACAGAGTGCAAGCGTCGCAGCAAATTCCTCCTCAGTCTCACCTGGGAATCCAACGATGAGATCCGTCGTCACTGCGAGGTCATCGATCGCGGCACGGGCGCGGGTGAGGCGATCGAGATATCGCTCGGTGTCATATCCACGGTGCATCGAGGCGAGCACGCGGTCGCTGCCCGATTGGAGCGGAAGGTGGAGGTGCTCACAGACCGCCGCGGTGGTCGCCATCGCTGCGATCGTCTCTGGACGAAGATCCTTTGGATGTGGACTCGTATATCGGACGCGACGGATACCCGGGATCGCGCCAACCTCGATCAAAAGATCCGCAAAAAGCGGCCGGGCCCTTCGCGGTGTCGCCTGCGCCCATTGACCGCCACAGAGCACCGTCGCCTCGTCTTCGGAGTACTCGCGTCCACGAAGTGCCAGGTCGCGACCGTAGGAGTTGACATTTTGCCCGAGCAGGGTCACCTCTGTCGTGCCCTCGAGTGCAAGGTTGCGCACCTCCCGCACCAGATCACCAAAGGGTCGACTCTGCTCGGAGCCACGCACCGCAGGAACGATGCAGTACGCACAGGAGTTATCGCAGCCAACCTGCACCGTGACCCAAGCGGCGTAGGGGAGCTCCGGGCGCACTAGTAGCGCGGAGGGAAAGGGCTCCTCCTCATTGGGTCCATCGAGAATCTCCAACATCTGGCGTCCCGAACGGTGCGATTCGCGAAGAAGCCGGGTCGCCTGAGAGATGTTGTGGGTTCCAAAGACGGCATTTACATGTGGCGCACGCTCCAAGATGAGCTCACGGTCCTTCTGCGCAAGACAGCCGCCCACGGCGATCTGCAAACCCGGCCGTTGGTTCTTTAAGCGCTGAAGGTTACCCAGGTAGCCATAGAGTTTGCTGTCAGCGTTCTCTCTAATGCAACAGGTATTGAGAACGATGAGATCTGCCAGGTTCTGATCCTCAGTGCGCTCATAGCCCTCCTCATAGAGGTCATGGGCGATCCGCTCCGAATCGT
>CAIMWD010000041.1 GCA_903845085.1 uncultured Acidimicrobiaceae bacterium | reverse complement strand
GGTGGCGGAGACCTCTCCTCAAATGCCACACTCCGAACGATGTATCAAAAGGCGCGTGATTCGTCAGTGCCGCTCGACACAATTGAACGGGCGATCAAACGTGGCACCGGCGAACTAGAGGGTGTGCGTTACGAGGCCGTGAGCTACGAGGGTTACGCGGTATCAGGGGTAGCCGTGATCGTCGACTGTCTGACTGATAATCGAAATCGGACCGGCTCAGAGATCCGAGCGATTTTTACCAAAAACGGTGGATCCATGGCGGAGCCCGGCGCCGTCTCATGGCAGTTTGCGAGAAAGGGAGTTCTCGTCTTGCCCCGTTCGATCGCCGAGGATGACCTCATGGCGATCGTGTTGGAATCAGGCGCTGAGGATCTCCGTGACGATGGGGAGACTTGGTCCATCATCGCCGATACCGCTGATATTCACGGTGTTCGCGATGTCTTGGAGGAGGCAGGCATCACTCCGACCTCAATGGAGCTGGAGATGCTGCCGACGACGGAGATCATGGTGGAGGAGGAGGGTGTCGCGAAGAATGTGCTGCGCCTCCTCGAGCTCCTTGATGACCACGATGATGTGCAGAACGTCTGGTCCAATTTCGATATTCCGGACGCGATCCTTGAGGCCATCGCTGTCTGACGACCTGCGCGAGTCTGTAGCCGATCTTGGCTCCTGCTCGCACCTCCGTCCTCTGGCTGACTAAAGTCGTACATATGTTCGTGCTCGGCATCGACCCTGGTCTGACGCGCTGTGGTTATGGCTGCATCGATGGGAGTGGCGCCAGGCAGCGTGCGGTGGCAGCCGGTGTCATTACAACACCAACAGATCGATCCGTTCCCGAACGCCTCGCGCAGCTGCGGCAGGAATTAGTTGCCTTGATTGCGGAGTGTGAGCCAGAGGTGGTTGTGGTCGAGCGCGTCCTCTTTCAGACAAATGCGCGAACTGCGATGGCGGTGGGGCAAGCAAGTGGGTTGGCGCTCGTCAGCGCTATCGAGGCGGGCGTGAGGGTGGTGGAATACAGTGCCAACGAGGTGAAGCTTGCGGTGGCCGGTTACGGGGCAGCAACCAAGCAACAGGTGCAGCAGATGGTCAAACAGCTTCTCGGGCTCACTGAGGTACCCCGGCCCCCCGACGCCGCTGATGCGCTTGCGCTTGCGATCTGTCATCTCTCGAGCGTCCGAGGCACTGAATTGAGAGAGACTGCGACCTCTCCGATGTCACGGCAAGCGCTCGCATGATTGGATCGCTGCGCGGAGAGCTCACGGTCAAGGAGCTGCGTCGCGACAATAGTGCCGTACTCGTGGTTGATGTGAATGGGGTTGGTTACGAACTTCTCTGTGACGCGCGCCTCTATCGAGAGCTTCCCCAACCGGGATCGCCAGTTGTCCTCAGCGTGCATACTCACGTCCGCGAGGGTTCCTTCACGCTCTACGGCTTTGCGACCAGGGGCGACCGTTTCATCTTTGAGGAGCTACTCTCTGCCCACGGAGTTGGTCCAGCTCTGGCGCTTGCCATACTTGGTTCTCTTGGCGTTAATGACCTTGTGGCAGCAGTAGCGGCAAACGATCAGCGTGTGCTCACACAGGTACCGGGTGTTGGGGCGAAGACAGCCCAACGGCTCCTCCTTGAACTCGGGCAACGTCTCGAACTCTTCGCCATCACGACAGAGGTCTCTGCCGGCCCACTTACTGGTGTGCGCGAACAGCGAGCCGAGGTGTCTGAGGCACTCGGAGCCCTTGGGTATGGATCAAATGAGATCCGAGAGGTGCTCGCTGGACTTCCAGAGCTAGAGGGTGTCGACCAGATGTTGCGCCACGCGCTTGCCGCACTGGCTCCTGGTCGATGAGTCCTCGCAAGGAGATCATCTCCTCCGAGGGCACCTCCGAGGAGACACATGCTCTCGAGGCGAGCCTCGCTGAGGAGCGCTTTGAGGAGGGAATCCGCCCTCGGCACCTGCATGAGTTTGTGGGCCAGGAGATCGTACGCGCTCACCTTGAGATCGTTCTCGATGCCGCCCGCGCGCGCGGACAGGCCGTCGACCATCTTCTCTTTGCGGGTCCTCCGGGACTTGGCAAGACGACGCTCGCCGGGATTGTCGCAGCGGAGATGGGCGCAAATCTTCGAATCACCTCCGGGCCGGCGCTGGCTCGCGGAGGCGATATCGCCGCGCTACTGACCGGTCTCGCCGAGGGGGATGTGCTCTTCATCGATGAGATTCACCGGCTCAATCGGGCGGTAGAGGAGATCCTCTATCCCGCGATGGAGGATTTCGAGCTCGACATCGTTCTCGGTAAGGGACCTACCGCGCGCTCGGTTCGCCTCGAGTTACCCCGATTTACGCTCGTCGGAGCCACGACGAGAACTGGTTTGGTTACCGGCCCCCTTCGCGACCGTTTTGGTTTTGTGGAGCGTCTGGATCTCTATAGCGATGATGAGCTGCAGCAGATCGTATTGAAAACCGCCCGGATACTGAATGTGGTCGCTGATCCCGAGGGAGCGCAAGAGATCGCGAGGCGGTCGCGCGGAACACCCCGTCTTGCCATCCGTCTCCTCCGTCGGGTCAGGGATTTTGTCGAGGTCCGACGCGAGGGAGTAATTACAAGGGAAAGTGCCCGCGAGGGTTGTGAGATGTTTGGCGTCGATGAGCTGGGGCTTGATCGACTCGATCGTCATCTTCTCGAACTGCTGTGCAAGCGTTATCACGGTCAGCCAGTGGGGCTTGCCTCTTTAGCAATCAGTGTCGGAGAGGAGCCGGAGACCGTCGAGGATGTCTACGAGCCCTACCTTTTGCAGCGGGGGCTTATTCTCCGGACGCCGCGGGGGAGAATTGCGGGCGATCTCGCCTACCGGCATCTCGGCTTGGCCCCACCAGAGCTCTCGACGTTTTCCCGTGACGAAGAGCTGCCGCCCACACTCTTCCCGACCTGATCAACGCGCGATTCGAAGTAACGCAAGGTGAACTTGCGACTACAGTCAAAGCCTGACGCTCCCGAAAGAACGGTTGGAAATGGCTGCTGCACACATCGAACTTCTCCCACATGCTGGCGCCACCCTCATGGGCGCTACGACGAAGTCGAGTTCGGGTAGTTCGACACTCATTCTCTTTGTGCTGCTGTTTGGCGCGATGTATTTCCTATGGCTTCGTCCGCAACGGCGAAAGTTGCAGCAGCGTCAGCAGTCCCAGATCCGGTCGATAGACATCGGTGACGAGGTCGTGACCCAGTCGGGAATCATTGGGACTGTTGTTTCAATGGACGAGGATCGGGCAGTGATCAAGGTAAATGACCAGACGACGATCACCGTGGTTCGGGCTGCGGTTGGTCGGCGCATCGAGCCCGTCGTGCCTGAGGTTCCTGAATCGGACGAGGTCGCTGGTAGTGAAGGCGACGACCTGTCCTCCTTTGATGAGGAGCCACCAACGCGCCGCGGAGGCCTCTTTCGTCGTCGTAACCAGGGAGAGGATGTATAGGTGTCGCGTCGGCTCATGCTCAGCGTACTGCTGAGCTCCCTCGCCTGCTTTGGCATGCTCGGACTTGCGCTCGGACTCGGATGGTCCCCGAAATTAGGGCTCGACCTTCAGGGTGGGTTATCGGTCACCTATAAGCCGGTGCCACAGCCTGGCCAAAAGCTCACGGCAACGACTCTTCAGACGATTGCGAACATCATGTCCTCTCGCGTTGGCGCCTTTGGCGTCTCGCAGCCAAACATCACGGTGCAGGGCACGGACATCGTCGTACAGCTTCCTGGTGCAAAGAATGCCAACACCATTTTGAATGAGATCGGCAATACCGCCCAGCTCTATTTCCGACCGGTGCTCTGTGGTGTTCCGGCCTATGTACCGTCAAAGTCGATTGCGAAGAATGACTACTACCCGCCGACCTCGCTCTGTAGCGGTGGCTATAAGTACACGAATAGCTACTACAACACGGCCTCGGGAAGCTACGCGCCTCCCACGGCCTATATAGAGAATCCCGCGTATACCTCCTACCCCAATGCCCCCGCTGCATTTGATGATCCACATAAGGACATCATCTTGAACTCTGATGGCGGCACCGGGGCAGCGAGGTACCTTCTTGGACCGGCGGTGATCGCCGGGAAGGTAGCTGACGGCACCATTATCAAGAGCGCCTCAGCACAGATCACCACCTCGGGCCAGTGGGTCGTCGCCTTTAATCTGACAGGGTCCGGTTCTACCCTGTTTAACGATATCGCCGCGGCAAACTACGAGCAGCTCGTGGCCAATGATCTCGATGGGCAGGTGGTCAGTGCTCCGGTGATCTCTAGTCAGTCCTTTCCCGGGAGTGGACAGATCTCGGGCTCGTTTACCCAGGCCTCAGCGGATCTGTTGGCCACAGACCTTAATTACGGCTCACTTCCGGTGCCGCTCGAGCGCCTTACGGAACAGACAGTTTCGCCATCGCTGGGGAAGTCATCGCTCCGAGCCGGACTGCTCGCCGGACTGCTCGGTCTGATTTTGGTCATGGGATACACCATTTTTTACTACCGAGCACTTGGCATCGTCGTGGTAACCGGACTGATTACCACCGCAGCGTTTCTCTATGGGCTCATCGCGCTTCTCGGCGCCTCATCCTTTGGCCTCACCCTTGACCTTTCGGGTGTGACGGGGTTAATCGTCTCTGTGGGCATCACCGTGGACTCCTATATCGTCTATTTCGAACGTCTCAAAGATGAGGTTCGCGCAGGACGTTCGATCCGGTCGGCAGTTGACCGCGGCTTCCGTAGCGCGTACCACACGATCTTGTCCGCAGATGCCGTCTCATTCATCGGCGCGCTGGTTCTCTGGGTGTTAAGCGTCGGTGCGGTCCGAGGTTTTGCCTTCATGTTGGGGCTATCTACCCTTATCGATGTTGCTACCGCCTACGTATTTACCCGACCCTTAGTTATCCTGCTTGGTCGCAATCGAACATTTACTGAGGCACGCCGCCTTGGCATTGCGCGCGGTCTCGCGTCGCGCACCAATATCGCAGAGGTGGACGCCTGATGAGTTCCCGGAGAATCCTCCCCGGCTCCGCTGGGACGCCCGCTCGCGAAACGCCGGTTGAGGAGATTGCGTCAGAGAGCTCCGTGTCACCGGAGGTTGCTGAGGTCGAAACAGTACCGATGCAGGCGGATAGCGCATCAGCGGTACACAAGAGTTTCTTCCTCCGGCTCTACTACGGAGAGACATCCATTGAGTTTGTTCGGCGAAAGCGCACCTGGTTTGCGATCTCGGGCGCCATCATTCTGGCCGGCATCATCTCCCTGGCAACGCAAGGATTGAATCTCGGTATCGAGTTCTCCGGTGGAACCTCATGGACCGTGCAGAGTCGTTCTGCCACGGTCGCCCAAGCCAAGAGCGCGATCGTTCCATTGGGCTTTGGTGGAGCCACGATCACCCTGTTGGGATCGAATGCGCAAAATTCACGGACCCTGAACGTTGAGGCCAAATTGCCGAAGGGGCAGAGCTCAGCGCAGCAACAGCGCGACGCGAATCAGGTCGCTATTGCATTGGCCAGGGTCGCAGGACAGAGCAGCGTGAATGCCGTCAGTATTGAGTCGGTCGGACCGAGCTGGGGCGGCCAGATTACTCAGAAGGCGGAGATCGCCCTTATCGTATTTTTCTTGATGATCGCGCTCTATATATCGATATTCTTCGAGTGGCGCATGGCGCTGTCGGCCATTATTGCGGTCGCCCACGACATCTTGGTAGTGGTTGGCGTTTACTCATTGAGCGGTCTTCAGGTCACGCCCGACACCGTCGTCGCCATTTTGACGATTCTCGGGTATTCGCTGTACGACACGATCGTTGTCTTTGACCGGATCCGTGACAATACCCGCAACGCGGTGTTTCGTGACCGCCTGACATTTTCAGACATCGTGAATCTCTCCATGAATCAGACTTTGGCGCGATCGATTAACACCTCGCTCGTGGCGGTTATGCCGATCCTCGCCGTTCTCGTCCTCGGAGCGGAGATCCTCGGTGCAACCACGTTGCAGTACTTCGGCCTTGCGCTCTTGGTCGGACTGACCTCGGGTGCCTACTCCTCTATCTTCATCGCCTCCCCGCTGGTGGCAGTTATGAAGGAGCGCGAGCCTCGCTATCAGGAGATCCGCGCACGCCTCGTGGCCCGTGGAGGCGAGCGTGTACTGCTCAGCCCTGCCATGATTGCGGCGGGGTACGACGGTGTCGACCACTCCGCCGAACGTTCAGTTCGTCAATCGTCTCGACCAGCTGCGAGACGCGCGAACGCTCCACGCCGTAAGCCCTCCAAGGGTCGTTCAAAGGGTGGCCGACGCTGATCGATGTCTCGCTTGCCCGTAGCGCACCTGAGGAGATGCGCACCAAGCTCGCACGTAAGGGTGCGGGCGAGCTGTTTGATGTGTTTCTGCAGGTGGATCTCACCTGGCGGGAGCTGCTCGGTCGCGTAGAGCGACTTCGCGCCGCCACGAAACCCAAGGGACGCCCCTCACCGGAGGAGATCATTACGCTCTCTGCTCAAAAGGAGGAGCTGCGTCAACTGGAGCTGGAGTTGGAGACGATTGCACAGGTGCGGTCACGTGCGCTCGCACAGGTGCCGAATCCTCCCGATGAGAGCGCTCCCGATGGATCTACTGAGGAGGATGCCATCGAGATCCGACGGGTCAATGAGCCCGTTGCCTTCCACTTCCCCATCCGAGATCACCTTGACCTTGGCGGCTTTGACGCCGAACGTGGCGCCCGTCTCTCCGGTTCTCGTTTTGCCTATCGCATTGGGCCGACCGCGCTGGTAGAGCTCGCTCTCTATCGTTACGCACTTGATCTCTTGGTATCACGAGGGTTTTGTCCTGTTCTTCCTCCTGTCTTGGTTCGCGAAGAGGCCATGTACGGAACCGGATTTCTCCCGACCGATGAGATCAATATCTATCGGGTGGAGTCCGATGACCTCTATCTCACCGGCACCTCTGAGGTGGCCCTTGCCGGATTGCATATGGGGGAGATCTTGAGCGAGGAGGAGCTCCCGCTGCGCTACGCGGGCTACTCCACCTGTTTCCGCAGGGAGGCGGGATCCGCTGGCCGTGACACCCGTGGAATCTTCCGGGTCCATCAATTCGACAAGGTGGAGATGTTTGTCTACACGACTCCCGAGGAGTCGCTGTCGATCCATGAGGAGATCCTTGCGTTGGAGGAGGAGATCGTGGGCGGACTTGGCCTCGCCTATCGGGTGATCAATACCGCGGCAGGCGACCTCGGTCCCTCTGCAGCGAAGAAGTTTGATATCGAGGCATATATTCCCTCACAGGATCGTTACCGCGAGATCACCTCCTGCTCCAACACCACTGACTTCCAGACGCGCCGTCTCAATACGCGCTACCGAACAGAGGGTGACCTGCGATTTCCACACACGTTGAATGGCACCGCGATGACCGCCCGTTTTCTTGTAGCGATACTGGAGACCTTTCAGGACGAGGGTGGATCAGTGGCTATCCCAGAGATCTTGGTGCGCCATGGTGCACCCTCTCGGATCGAGCCAACTCACTCCTGATCGAACGAGGCCTCAACCGAGAGCCGTGCAAAGGCGCCCGAACCCTGGCCTAAGCGCCAATCGACAGAGGCGTTCAGGCAGGCAGTGAGGTAGCGCTTGGCCCTGTCGATCGCCTCGAGCATCGAGAAACCGAGCGCCAAATTTGCGGTGATTGCCGCAGAGAGCGTGCACCCAGTGCCGTGAACATTTCGCGTCGCCACACGATCGGCGGAGAGCCACTGCAGGTCGTCTCCATCAAAGAAAAGATCCTCCGCCTGCTCGCCAACGAGATGTCCTCCCTTGATCAGCACGTGGCGCGCACCCAATTCATAGAGCGCGTAGGCAGCTGTGACCATCGACACCTGGTCGTTGACGGATTGGTCGGTGAGATAGGCAGCTTCGGGGAGGTTGGGCGTAATTAGGTCAGCATGCGGAAGCAACGAGAGATAGGACTCGCGAGCCTCTCCCTCCAGCAGCCAGGCGCCGGTCGTCGCGACCATAACGGGATCGATTACGAGGTGGGGGAGTGGTCGATCTACGAGGTGTTGTCGCAGGGACTCAATAATCGCCGCAGTAGCGAGCATTCCTGTCTTGGCAGCAGCGACCTCCAGATCGTCGCGAACCGAGGTGATCTGCGCCATCACCATCTCCGGATCGAGCACACTGACACGCTGCACGCCCAAGGTATTTTGCGCCGTAATTGCCGTGAGCGCACTGGTGCCAAAGATGTGATGTACCGCGAAGGTGGCGAGGTCCGCCTGAATTCCAGCACCGCCACCAGAGTCGGACCCCGCGATCGTGAGCGCAACTAATGGCTCGTCTAGTGCCAACCCACTACCCATTGGTACGGAGCCGACCGCTCATTGCACTTGATGCACGGGCCTCATTGAGTGGGGGGATACGTCCCGCACCGCGAGCCAAAGCACCTGCGGCCACCCCGAGAGCAAAGGCGCGCGCCATCGCCACGGGGTCCTTTGCGCGTGTGATCGCGGTGGCGACCAGCACCGCGTCACAGCCCAGTTCCATCGCTGCAGCTGCCTCGCTCGCGGTACCCAGTCCCGCGTCCAGGACGATCGGCACCTCTGCCTCAGCGACGATCGTCGCGATGTTGTAGGGATTTAGGATGCCGAGTCCGCTCCCTATCGGCGCACCGAGCGGCATAACCGCAACACAACCGACCTCCGCGAGACGACGTGCGAGCACTGGATCGTCATTGCTATACGCGAGCACCTGAAATCCCTCATCAGCAAGCCGCTCCGCTGCGCGAAGCAGCTCAAACGGGTCGGGGAGTAGCGAATGCTCATCGGCAATGACCTCGAGTTTGACAAACGAGGTGCCCAGGGCCTCACGCGCAAGCTGGGCCGTCAGTATCGCCTCTCGTGCGGTCAGGCATCCAGCGGTATTTGGCAGAATCGGAACGCCCGAATCGAGGATGATCTTGAGCAGCGAACCATCGCCAGAGGCGTCGAAACGACGCATCGCCACCGTGACCATTCCCGGATTACTGACCGCAATGAGATCTCGCAGCTGTGCCAGATTCGCAATTCCGCCAGTACCGAGAAGCAACCGTGAGGCGAGTGGGGTAGAGGCAATCGTCAGTGTTGGCACGATCGGTGCTGCAATCTCCATTGCCTCTACGCTACCGGTTCGCTCGCGGGTCAACCCCCAGGCGCGACGGTAAGGATCTCCAACCGATCACCCGCAACAAGAGGGCGCGTCCATTCGGTACGAGGGACAACCGTCTCATTCTGGGCGACGGCAACTCCCTGCCGCGGAAGTCGCTGCCGATACAGCAAGGCATCGATGGACAGACCCTCCTCTACGTATATCGCCTCCCCATTTAGCCAGATCTCAATCGAGGACACGGTGTCTCTCCCGTGGACGGAAGGGTTCGACAACGCTCGGCAGCGAACCCTGATCGATATATTCACGGATCGCCTGAGCGGTGAGGGGGGCAAAGAGCACGCCGTGGCGAAAGTGCCCCGTTGCATAGAGCAGACCCGTGGTCGCGGAGGGTCCGATGAAGGGCGCATGGTCCATCGTCGCGGGGCGAAAACCTACCTCGGCTCCGAGCAACTCTGCCTCCGAGAGGGAGGGGAGAACCGTGAGCGCATCATCGAGTAGCTGGTGGATGCCACCAGCGGTTGCTCGGGTTACCTCGCTTCGCTCCTCAACCGTTGCCCCGATCACGATCTGACCGTCTGCCCTTGGAACGCAGTAAACGGGTCGTCCCCCAACGAGCGCGCGTACCGTCTTCGACGGTCGAAGCGCCGGATCGCGTTGGAAGAGCCGAAGTATCTGCCCCTTCACCGGGCGAAGAGTCGGACGGTCGAGCACCGGAAGATCGCTGATCGAACCGGAGTGCACCCCCGCAGCGATGACCACGGTCGTGCTGGCGATCTGAAGGCGCTCCGTAATAATGCCAGTGACCCCACTGGCATCGAGCACAACCCGCTCGACGCGCTCACGACGTATCTGGACGCGGAGCGATCCGAGAGCATCAGAGAGCGCGGAGAGAAGGCGGCGGTTGTCGACCTGGTAGTCATGGGGGGCATAGATGCCCCCGCGAACCTGTGGCGCAAGAAGTGGCTCCATCTCACGGAGCTCCTCATGATCAAACCACTGCGTTCGGTCGTCGAGTTCGCGATAGAGCGGAAGTTGCGCTTGGAGGAGCGTTCGATCGTTACGGTCCCCAGCGACATAGATGGTCCCGGTTCGCTCATAACCGAGCGCAAGCGCGGTTGCTGACCCTAGCTGGCGCGCGAAGATCTCCCATTGCGCCGAGGCGGCCATGCTGAACGCGGCAAGGCCAGGTTCCTGATAGAGCGCCTCGGTTACCGGAGCAAGCATTCCCGCAGCGACAAAGGAGGCACCCCGTCCGGGAAATGGGTCGACGAGTGTCACCGAGTGACCTGCCGTGGCAAGTTCAAAGGCGGTGGCAAGTCCAATGACGCCGGCGCCAACGATCACAATCTCGCTCTCGAGCACGACGCAGAGCGTAGTAGCGCGCGCCACCCCCTCTCTCGTTGGTCATCCGCTAAGCTGACTCGGCCCGGGCCAATGGCGTCCCAGGCGAAACATACCGGTGCGGATGGCTCTGCCATCGACGACAAGGGACGCTATGCGCAACTCAGAGACATCTATGGGACTCTACGACGCTCGCTTTGAGCATGACGCATGTGGAGTCGCCTTTGTGGCCGACATGCTGAATGGTCCCAGCCACTCCATCGTGGATCAGGGGCTTACGGCTTTGGAGAACCTGGCGCATCGAGGTGCCTTTGGCGCCGATCCGCGAAGTGGCGACGGTGCAGGCATCTTGATTCAGATGCCGGACGCCTTCTATCGCGCCATAGTGGACTTTGAACTCCCCGAACTCAGCTCCTATGCCAGCGGAATCGCATTTTTGCCGACCGATGAGGCAGACCGCTCCTCCGCTATCAGCCAGATCGATGCGATTCTCCACGAAGAGTCGCTCTCGCCGCTCGGATGGCGAGAGGTTCCCGTCCAACTGCCGGTTGCGGGCGAGAGTGCCCAGCGAGTTGCGCCATCGTTTATACAGCTCTTCTTTCGGGCTGATCCCGAGGGCCGCTACCGGGGCGCCTCGGGAATTGTCCTCGAACGGCTCGCCTTTATAGTGAGAAAGCGTATAGAACATCAGGTAGCTGGTGTCTATTTCCCCTCGCTGTCGACTCGTACGATCATCTACAAGGGAATGCTCTCGACTGATCAGCTCCGTCACTTCTTTGCCGATCTCTCTGACCCGCGCGTCACGAGTGCGATCGCACTGGTGCACTCGCGCTTTTCGACCAATACCTTTCCCGCATGGGAGCTTGCGCACCCCTATCGCCTCATCGCACACAACGGCGAGATCAACACGGTGCAGGGCAACCGAAACTGGATGCGTGCCCGTGAGTCACTCCTCGAAGCCGACCTGTTCCCGGGCGAGATTGAGCGCATTTTTCCCATCGTGACACCGGGAGCGAGTGACTCTGCATCGTTTGACGAGGTGCTGGAGCTCTTGCATCTCGGCGGTCGATCCCTCCCGCATGCGATCCTCATGTTGATTCCTGAGGCGTGGGAGAACCATGCAGAGATGGACGCCCAACGTCGTGCCTTCTACCGCTATCACTCCTCCATGATGGAGCCGTGGGATGGACCAGCCGCCGTCGCATTCACCGACGGTGAGCAGATTGGAGCGGTCCTCGACCGCAACGGCCTTCGGCCTGCGCGCTACTGGGTGACCGATGATGGACTCGTTGTCCTTGCCTCGGAGGTCGGCGTGCTTCCGATAGCTCCGGAGCGGATCGTGAAGAAGGGCCGCCTCCAACCCGGGCGCATGTTCTTGGTCGACACCGTTGAGGGGCGCATTGTCGACGACACGGAGATCAAATCGGAGCTCGCTGCGGAGTATCCATACCAAGAGTGGCTCGATGCGAACCAGATCAATATCGCTGACCTTCCCGACAAGATTGCGCTCGTCCCGCAGCATGGTTCCATCGTTCGCCAGCAGCGCCTCTTCGGGTATACCAGCGAAGATCTGCGCGTCATCATCTCACCCATGGCGCGAACCGGCGCAGAGCCTGTTGGTTCAATGGGCTCGGATACACCGATTGCCGTGCTCTCGGAGCGGCCACGCCTTGTCTTTGACTACTTCAATCAGCTTTTCGCACAGGTAACGAACCCTCCGCTCGATGCAATCCGTGAGGAGTTGGTCACCTCGTTGGGCGCGACACTTGGACCCGAGGGCAACCCCTTGGTTCCGGAGGCGAGCTCATGTCATCAAATTGCGACAGATTTTCCCATCATCTCTAATGAGGAGCTTGCGAAGCTGCTCTACATTAACGAGCACGGTGAGACCCCCGGCTTCCAAAGCATCGCGATTGATGGTCTCTTCGCGGTCGCTGGCGGTGGGGAGGAGCTCGCGAAGAGCATGGAACGGATCTGCGCCCGTGCGGTGGAGGCGGTGAACGAGGGTGCGAACATCCTCGTTCTCTCCGATCGCCACGCCACGACCGAGCTCGCACCAATTCCGTCGCTGCTTCTCACCTCGGCGGTTCATCACCACCTCGTTCGTGCCAAGTTGCGCTGCAAGACAAGTCTTGTGATCGAGTCCGGTGAGGCGCGCGAAATCCACCACATGGCGCTTCTCATCGGTTACGGAGCCGCCGCGGTCAATCCTTACCTCGTGCTCGACACCCTTCGCGAGATGTCGTTGGCCGGTGATTTAGGCGAGATAACACCCGAACGCGCGGCCTACAACTACATCAAAGCTGCCGGCAAGGGAATTCTGAAGACCATGTCGAAGATGGGCATCTCAACCATCGCCTCCTATACCGGAGCACAGGTTTTCGAGGCGATAGGTCTCGATCAAGCGCTCGTCGATCTCTATTTCACCGGCACTCCGAGCAAGATCGGTGGAGCTGACCTCTCGATCATCGCTGAGGAGATCCGACGACGCCACTATCTCGCGTTCTTAGCGAGGGAGGCAGAGCTGGACCACCGCGAGATTGAGGTCGGTGGTGATTACCAGTGGCGCCGCGAGGGGGAGTACCACCTCTTCAATCCAAAGACGGTCTTTAAGCTGCAGCACGCCACGCGCTCTGGCCGGTACGACATCTTCAAGGAGTACACCAAGCTGGTCAATGATCAGTCGAGGCAGCTGGCAACGCTGCGTGGACTGTTTGAGTTTGCAGCTCCGAATGAGGGTCGCGAATCGATCTCCATTGACGAAGTCGAGCCCATCGATTCGATCGTCCGTCGTTTTGCTACCGGCGCAATGTCGTATGGATCTATCTCCGCGGAGGCGCATGAGACGCTGGCCATCGCGATGAACCGTCTCGGCGGCAAGTCAAATACCGGCGAAGGTGGGGAGGATCCCTCTCGGTTCCTTCCCGATGCGAATGGTGATCTTCGTCGTAGCGCCGTAAAGCAGGTCGCCTCCGGTCGTTTTGGCGTCACGAGTAACTATCTCGTGAACGCCGATGATATCCAGATCAAGATGGCTCAGGGCGCAAAGCCGGGTGAGGGTGGACAATTGCCGGGCCAAAAGGTCTATCCGTGGATCGCGGCGACCCGGTATTCCACTCCCGGGGTGGGTCTTATCTCGCCTCCGCCGCATCACGACATCTACTCAATTGAGGATCTCGCCCAGCTGATCCATGACCTCAAGAACGCCAACAGCCGAGCGCGTATCCACGTCAAGCTCGTTGCTGAGGTGGGTGTCGGCACCGTTGCCGCAGGTGTGGCAAAGGCCCACGCTGATGTCGTGTTGATCTCCGGTGCAGATGGCGGCACCGGTGCGGCGCCACTCACCTCGCTAAAACATGCGGGTGCGCCATGGGAGCTTGGTCTCGCGGAGGCGCAGCAGACCTTGATCCGCAATGGGCTGCGTGATCGAATTGTGGTGCAGGTGGATGGTCAGCTCAAGACAGGACGCGATGTCGTCGTTGCGGCATTGCTCGGTGCGGAGGAGTTTGGCTTTGCCTCGGCTCCATTAGTTGTCTCCGGGTGCGTGATGATGCGAGTCTGTCACCTCGATACCTGCCCCGTGGGTATCGCGACTCAGAACCCAGAGCTGCGGAGCAGATTTACGGGCAGGCCAGAGTTTGTGGAGAATTTCTTCCAGTTCATCGCTGAGGAGGTCCGAGAGATCCTCGCGCAGCTCGGCTTTCGCACTCTTGAGGAGGCCGTCGGACACGTCGAGTGTCTCAATACGACCGATGCAGTCCACGCATGGAAGGCAGGTGGTCTCGACCTCTCACCGGTGTTGGCTCGCGTAGAGGCCCAGGTCGGCAGCACAGTGCTCCACCAGACGCGCGAACAGGACCACGGACTCGATCAGGCGCTCGACCAAGTACTCATCTCACTCGCCCAACCAGCACTTGAAGATGCAATGCCCGTGGAGATCGATCTTGAGGTCCGTAATGTGCATCGAACCGTTGGGACGATGCTCGGCGCGGAGGTAACTCGCCGTTATGGCGTAGGTGGACTTCCCGACAAGACGATCTCGATCAAATTGTCCGGCTCTGGTGGTCAGAGTTTTGGTGCTTTCTTACCAAGGGGAATAGAGATCAATCTCGTTGGCGATACGAATGACTACCTTGGCAAGGGACTCTCTGGCGGACGAATAATCGTTCGACCTCCCGCTGATGCCCGATTTGCTCCGGAGGAGAACATTATCGCTGGGAACGTCATTGGATATGGCGCAACGAGCGGGGAGATCTTTATCTCCGGCCAGGTCGGTGAGCGTTTCTGTGTCCGCAACTCCGGAGCCATCGCGGTCGTGGAGGGCATCGGTGACCATGGCTGTGAGTACATGACAGGGGGCCGCGTGATTATCTTGGGTCAGACCGGTCGTAATTTTGCCGCGGGAATGTCCGGCGGAGTCGCCTACGTCTACGATCCTGGCGTTCGCTTGGAGAAACGTCTCAACAAAGAGATGGTCAAGATTGAGACGCTCGAAGATGACGACCGTGTCTTTCTCGCGGCGATGATCGCTCGACACCAAGAGCTCACGGGATCGCTCGTCGCCTCGAGGATCCTCGATGTCGGCGCAGCGGAGCTGGAGAGGTTCGCAAAGGTGATGCCAATCGACTACCGACGGGTCTTAGAGGCGACGCGGATCGCCGAGGCAGCAGGAGAAGACGTGAACGCAGCGATTATGGCGGCCTCAAATGGCTGATCCACGAGGGTTTTTGAAGAACGGACGGACTGGCCCTACGCGCCGTCCGATCAATGAACGGATCTACGACTGGAACGAGGTCTACAACCCATTTCCTGCAGCGGAGCTGCACAACCAATCGGCTCGGTGCATGAACTGCGGCATTCCCTTCTGTCACGAGGGTTGTCCCCTCGGAAACTTGATTCCGGAGTGGAACGATCTCGTCTGGCGGGAGAAGATGCCGACCGCGGCCGATCGGCTGCATGCCACAAATAACTTCCCCGAGTTTACGGGGCGTCTCTGCCCCGCGCCCTGCGAGGGATCGTGTGTGTTGGGAATCGGCGATGACCCCGTTCTCATCAAGCAGGTCGAGTATGAGATCGCCGAATGGGCAGCAGGGCAAGGGCTTTCACCTCAGCCGGTCGCGCCCACGACAGGGAAGCGGGTGGCGATCGTCGGTTCCGGACCTGCAGGTCTCGCCGCAGCGCAACAGCTCACCCGAGCAGGTCATAGTGTGACCGTCTTTGAGCGCGGCGAACTGCTCGGAGGCCTGATGCGCTTTGGGGTTCCGGAGTTCAAGCTCGAGAAGCGCGTCATCGACCGTCGACTCGAGCAGATGCGCGCCGAGGGCACCAACTTCCGCACCGGTATCAGTGTGGGAGCTAGTGCACTATCGAATGCGGTTGCCCCAGATGCAGAGGAGCTCTCTGTAGAACAGTTACGGAGCGAATTTGATGCAGTAGTCCTCGCCGTGGGTGCAACGCGACCACGTGACCTCGACGTCGCCGGCCGCGAACTCTCGGGAATCCACTTTGCAATGGATTACCTCAAGGGGTCAAATCTCGTCTGCGAGGGGCTTCTCCATGAGCCCTCGATCTCTGCAGCGGGCAGGGACGTGGTCATTATCGGTGGAGGCGATACGGGCGCTGACTGCCTGGGCACGGCTATTCGCCAAGGAGCACGATCGATTGAGCAGCTCGAGATCCTTCCCGAGCCGCCGGAACGACGTGCCTCGGGGAATCCTTGGCCGACCTGGCCAGTGATCATGCGAACCTCCTCCGCACACGAGGAGGGTGGTGAGCGAATCTATTCCGTCTCAACACGTTCGTTTATCGATAATGGCGCCGGAGCGGTCGCGGGGCTGGTCGTCGAAGAGGTCACGCTCACTCCGGCAGGATTCACCCCAGTTCCCGGAAGCGAACGCACCTTTGCCGCCGACCTCGTATTACTGGCCCTTGGTTTTGTGGGGCCGGAGACGAACGGTGTCGTGGGTGAGATCGGCTGTTCGCTAAATGAACGAGGAAATCTCATCGTCGACGATCAGTTCATGACCTCCGTCCCCGGAGTGTTTGCCTGTGGTGATGGAGTTAGGGGACAGAGCTTGATCGTGTGGGCGATCGCTGAGGGGCGATCCTGTGCCGCAGGTGTTGACGCCTTCCTTTCTGGTTCCACGGATCTTCCCTCGCCATTGGCGCCCTATACCTACGCCATCGGTTGACGCGGTGTCCAACATTGGCGACGAACTCGGCGAGATCAGGGATCTCATTGCAACTGCGATCGAGCGCCTCGATGATGTTGCCTTTCGTGAACTACGTCAGGCCATCGCACGCGGAGAGACACGTCGTCCAGAGATTGAACGTCGCGTGACCCGAGCCCGTAACGGTCTCCTGCGCGTCTCTGCGCTACTCGATGGAGACGTCGCGACAGGCGATACCGAAGTTCTTTAGTGCGGAGGATCGATCTCGTTGAGACGATCGATAAGTTGGCGTAACCGGGCGCTCTTGCCGCCGGCGTAGGTAAAGGCGAGACGCTCGAGGTGGAGTCCGTCGCCCTCGGCGATCTCGACTGGGTAGGGATTAACCACGCGCAACTTGTC
>CAIMWD010000040.1 GCA_903845085.1 uncultured Acidimicrobiaceae bacterium | reverse complement strand
GGTCCTGGCACGCCGATGGGCGAGGTCTTCCGGCGCTATTGGATTCCAGCTCTACTCTCGGAGGAGATCCCCGAGGCCGATGGCGCACCTGTGCGCGTCCGCCTGCTGGGTGAGGACCTCGTCGCCTTCCGCGACTCAGCGAACGAGATCGGTCTCGTTGAGGCCTACTGTGCACACCGTCGGGCACCGCTCTTCTATGGACGTAACGAGGAGTGCGGACTTCGCTGTGTGTATCACGGCTGGAAGTTCGACACTCAGGGCGCCTGTGTGGATATGCCCTCGGAGCCTCCCTTTTCAAAGTTCCGTCTCCGCGTCGCGATCAAGGCATATCCGACCTACGAAAAGGGCGGGGTTGTGTGGACCTACATGGGACCGACACCAGAGATGCCCGCACCGCCAAATTTTGAATGGATGCGGGCCCCCAAGACGCACCAGAGAATCTCCAAAACCGGGGAGCACTGCAATTTTTTGCAGGCAATTGAGGGAGGCATCGACACGTCGCACTCCTCCTTCGCACACAACAACGACATCACGAATAAGAACCTCCTTCGCTCGCTCGATTCACATCCAACGCTGGAGGTCGATGTTCTTGATCACGGATTTCGCTACGGCTCCATCCGTAACGTCAGTGATGATCAGAGTTACGTCCGTGTTTATCAGTTCGTGATGCCAAATCAGCAGATGCGAGCCGGATTGGTGGATCCCGAGGGGCGAACGGCAAAATTGCCGAGTATCAACGGCCACATCTGGGTCCCGATCGACGACGAGAATACCTTCGTCTACAACTGGAAGTACTCCGCCTCGGATGAATATCCCATTGCGGAGGAGGAGTGGCGGCGAGCCGAGCACTGGGCAGGTCGTGATGTGGTCGATCGCATCCCTGGTACCTACTGGCTCAAGCAGAACCCATCAAATGACTACCTCATCGATCGGGAGGTTCAGCGAACGAAGACCTACACTGGCATCACTGGTCTCAATACGCAGGACTTCGCGCTGCAAGAGGGCATGGGCGGTATTGTGCGACGCGATCTTGAGGCGTTGGGATCCTCCGATCGGGCGATTCAAGCATGTCGCGAGCTCCTCCTTACCGCCGCAGATGACGTACAAGAGGGACGAGTTCCTCGCGGCTCAGACCCCGAAACCTCTGCCTACATCCGTGCGGGCGAGATGCTGATGCCACGTGGGGTTCCCTGGCGCGATGCCACGAAGGAGCTCATCGAGACTCATTGGTAGAGATCTCTCCCTACGGTTTTTCCTCCCGACGCAATAGCTCCAGCACCCTCTGTGGACTTGGGTTTGTCAATACTGAACCAGCGACCACAACGGTGGGCACCGTCTCGTTCCCACCGTTGTGTTGTCGCACAAAATTTCGGGCCGCATCGTCCTCCCAGATGTTGTGCAACGTGAGTAGATCCTCAATATCGCTAAGACCACGAAAGAGGCGTTCGCAATAGGGGCAACCCGGGCGCCAATAGATCTCGATTGCCTCAGTTGCCGCCATCTTCCCGCTCAACTTTCTGCTTTACGCGAACTCTTGTTGAGATGGTACCGGCGACCCCGTTGGGTAAGCGCGATACCTGTTGGAGGATCTGCGCTGATGTTCAAGGTCGAGCGAGTCGTGATTAGATTCGGTGCCGTGACCGATCGAACGAACTCTCCCGTAATCTGGCGCTGTCGCGCTTGCACCGGACTAATCCACCCCTCTGATCCGCGACAGCCTATGGCCTGGTGCGGTCGCTGCCGCCGTATCGTCGAGGGAATTAGAGATGGAGGCGACGACGATTGAGATCCCATCCGTTCGTTGTGTCGTAATGCAGCAACCTCTGTATGCTCCAATCGACCGTGATCACCTCATTAATCGCGCGCTTGCAGAATTTGGGACCACGATCTTTGCGGAGATGTCGGCGTTAGCTATCGCGACCAATTCGATAAACCTGGGTCAGGGGTTCCCCGATACCGATGGTCCCGAGGTCATTAAAGCTGCGGCAAGTCGTGCGATCGCCGATGGACACAATCAGTATCCGCCGGGACGCGGTATTGCCGCTCTGCGCGAGGCTGTCGCCCAACATCAGGCACGGTTCTATGGCATTGAGCTCGATCCGGAGGAGGAGGTTCTGATCACCGCGGGGGCGACCGAGGCGGTCACTGCTGCCATTATTGGCCTCTGCGAACCCGGCGACGAGGTTCTCCTCTTCGAGCCCTACTACGACTCCTATGTTGCTGCGATCGCAATTGCTGGAGCAAGACGTGTGACAGTCGCGCTGCGACCTCCAAATTGGTCATTTGATATCGAAGAGATCCGGCGGGTGATCACGCCACGGTCGCGGGTTCTCCTCCTTAACTCTCCACATAACCCGACGGGGAAGGTCTTCTCCCGGGAGGAATTGGCTGCAATTGCGGAGTTTGCAATTGCACACAACCTCATTGTGATCACTGACGAGGTCTACGAGCACCTCAGTCTCACGGCCGAGCATCTGCCAATCTCACGGTTCCCAGGGATGTCCGAGCGGACCCTGACGGTCTCCTCTGCGGGTAAGACGTTCTCCTTCACTGGTTGGAAGATTGGATGGGCGAGTGGACCTCGTCCATTGGTAAATGCCACCTTGGCAGCAAAGCAGTTTCTTACCTACGTGAACGGTGCGCCTTTTCAGGTGGCAATTGCGGAGGCGTTGACGTTGCCAGATTCCTATTTCTCTCAACTGCGCCTGCAGATGCTCAGCCAGAGAGACCTTCTGGGGGCGGGACTGCGCCGTCTCGATTTCGAGGTTCTCCTAGGTCAGGGAACCTATTTTTTGAATATCGACCTCTCCTCACGGCAAGATTCTGATGGCCTCTCCTTCTGTCGAGAGCTGCCCGGTCTCGCCGGCGTGGTGGCGATACCGACGGCTGTATTTTTCGATTCAAAGGAGATTGGCCGTTCCTTGGTTCGCTTCGCCTTCTGTAAGCGTCCTGCGGTTATTGAGGAGGCATTGCGACGTCTGCGAATCGCCTTTGGCGAAGCGACGGTCAGTTCACCAATAGTTTGATAGCGACGGATGTTCCGGCGACGATAATTATCGATCGCAGTATTGGGTTGGGGAGTCGCCGTCCGATGTGGGCGCCGAGCTGTCCTCCAAAGATCGAGGAGATTGCAAGTATTAGGACGTAGACCCAGTTGACATGGGCAAAGATCACAAAGAGGATGCCCGCCGTCGCGTTCGCGACGAAGCCGCAGACGTTCTTTAAAGCGTTAATGCGTTGCCAAGTCTCCTCTAATCCAATCGCCATAATTGCAATCATGATGACGCCCTGTGCGGCTCCGAAGTATCCCCCATACACGCCAGAGGCAAAGAGACCGAGCTTCAGCCATTTGCTTCCGTGTATATGACGTGGTCCGCGAGAGCGAAGGAACGTCGTCAGACGCGGTTGCACGATGACGAGGGCAACGGCAAGGAGCACCAGCCAAGGCACGATGCCCACGAATGCCGAGGGTCGAATGAGGAGCAGGGTGCCCCCGGTGATCCCTCCTACCGCGGAAAATGGAACAAGGGCCAACATCCGCTCTCGCTGCCCAACGAGCTCCCGGCGGTAGCCATGGATGCTGCTGGCATTGCCCGAGGTGATGCCGACTGTGTTGGTGATGTTGGCGATGAATGGAGGAAGTCCCAATGCGACGAGAGTGGGAAAGGTGATCAGCGAACCCGAGCCAACGATCGAGTTGATTGTTCCTGCGCCGAGCCCGGCAGCCGCGACGGCAATTATTCCCAACCAACTGAGGTGGTGAGCGGTCGCTAGATGCGAAAAGATCTGGCCAAAGAGGAAGTGGTGCATTTAGCTAATCGCACTCCGGAGTTGATGCCGGTACCACTCTCTCAACTCGCGGCGATAGCGCCATGCGCTTGGTCGGGGGAGTGCACCCACGCCCATGCCTCGGCGAGCTTCAGTATTGAATCACTTGTCGACCCCTGCGCGAGGTGCTGGAGCAGTCGATCGGAGATCGCCTCCAAAAGTTCGTTCTGTGTCGCCATCCAAAGCCTCTTTCTCGTCATCACCTGCTGCCAGCAGCGAGCGAATCCACACTAGGAGAGATTTTGAGGCGAGGAGCTAGAAGGGAAGCCCGCTGCCTACGCGCGCACTGCTGGTGGCCGGGGAAGTACTTCGCTGCCTAGAATCAACTCTATGAAAGATGCTCACGCGCGTTTTCTCTCGTACCTCCAGCGTTGGTGGACCCAGCAAAATGACGGACTCGCTGCGGATTTAGAGTGGCAGAGGGGTCGAGATGTGCATGCATTGGCCTCGCAGTTCCGTCGTGATTCGCAGTTTGAACTCGCACAAGCTGGTTTTTTGCATCGACGACTCTCCCCGTTCGAGGCGCGTGATGCAGTGGATCACTTAAGCCCACTGCCAGCGCTAGAGGATGCAGAGTTAATTACTGATGCGATCGTGCGTGCGAGCTCTACCGCTCGTCGAGTGCGTACAACAACGGCGGCAGGTGCAGGCGTCACAGTGCTTGCACTGGTGCTTCGCAATATTCTGCGCAAGCGCTCCTAGCGCTTTCACCGATCTGCGCCTACGGCGATGAGCGATGATGGCGCCATATGGACCGTGCCGAATATCTTGTCCTTGGCGCGACTCGGATTATTTGCCGGGTATCTCTACGAGCTCTTCTACAGTGGCGACCGTTTTCTCGCCGCCGTCGCCCTATCGATTGCGGGCGTAACCGACTACCTCGATGGTTACATCGCTCGAACATTTCATCAAACGAGCGAACTCGGTAAATTTCTCGATCCCACGGTGGACCGGATAATGACTACAGGGACCATGGTCACCTTCATGATCTACGGCACACTGCCGTACTGGCTGGGTTCGCTTGTTTTGGCACGAGAGGTGGTAGTGAGCGTTGCGGCGGTGATCGTTGCCTCGCGAGGTGTCCGAGAGATAGAGGTTCACTTCCTCGGCAAGCTGGGTACCTTCGGGTTCATGTGCGCACTGCCTTTGGTGCTCTTTGGCGACGGCTATGGGCAGCTCGAACATGTCTTTGGCTTTGCTGGCTGGCTCCTTATCGTTCCCTCGCTGGTACTCGCATTTATCTCGGCGTGGATCTATCTGCCGCGTATCCGTGTGGCGCTCGCGGCCCTCGGAGGCGAGGCACCACTGCCCTCCGCAGGCGGTGACGCTGTAGTCGGTCGTGGTCAGTGACGGCGGCGTTCGCTACGATGCGGCCATGACAATTCCCGAAAACCTTCGCTATACAAGTTATCATGAATGGGCACGCCTCGGTGAGAATGGAATTGCGATCGGCATCACCGATTTCGCTCAGGAGGCACTCGGTGATGTGGTCTTTGTAGATCTGCCCACGATTGGAAGTGTGTTGAATGTGGGCGACAAATTGGGCGAGGTCGAATCGACCAAGTCCGTCTCTGAGGTATACGCACCGATTACGGGAACGGTCATTGCCATCAATGAGGCACTTGGGAGCGCTCCCGAAACTATCAATACGGATCCCTATGGTGAGGGGTGGTTCTGCGTGATCGAGCCCACCGATGAAGATGGATTCGCCGCTCTCTTGGATGCCGCTGCCTACACCGAACTTACCGACCACTAAGGGTCATTTTGGGCCTTCAACACCCTCCCAAAAGCGGAGTACTTTAGTGATCGTGTTCTGTCCTAGCTGCGGTCACCGCAACCCAATCGGAGTGAAGTTCTGCTCCTCTTGTGGCGCGTCGCTCGCGAACGTGGCTGCGAACACGACTGCCGCCTTTATTCCAGAGGACCCATCGACCGAGATCGCCGCCGATGACCTGCTGCGCGAGATGGGGGAGGTGCCTGCAGGGACCGGCGTCTTGATCGAGAAGAGTGGTCCAGATGCAGGCACAAAGCACTATCTGACGACAGCTGTCGTGACCGTGGGACGTCATCCCGAGAGCGATGTCTTTCTCGATGACGTAACGGTCTCGCGGCGTCACGCGGAGTTCTTCTCCTCGGAGAATCGCTTTAAGGTACGCGATGTTGGATCCCTTAACGGAACCTACGTGAATCGTGAACGTATAGAGGAGGTCGCCCTGGAGACGGGGGACGAGGTGCAGATTGGGAAGTTCAAGTTGCTCTTTGTTGCGGCTCGGGTGCGATGAGTAGCCCGAGGGGTGCCAATAGTGCCGGAGGAGGAAAGTATCTCTCTATCCGTGAGGTACTCGACGAACTTCTGGGTGAGTTCGACGACATCACCATCTCAAAGATACGTTTTCTCGAGAGTCGTGGACTTATTCAGCCAGAGCGCACCCCCTCGGGTTACCGTAAGTTTTTTCGTTCGGATGTAGAGCGCCTCCGTTGGATACTGCGCCAGCAGCGTGAGAATTTCCTTCCTCTGAAGGTCATCAAGCGACGTCTCGATCTCGAGGCTGGCAAGGTCCCTGATCTTCCTGATACCCCTTCGCTATTTGATGACGCGCTTGATCTCGAGTCGACCGACCTAGAGCTCGCAAGCGTGGTTTCGAAGATTCGACGTGCGTCGCGTGAGCGGATCGGACCTACACTCCACGAAGCGGATTCGCACCGAGCAGTGGTGAACGATTCCATCGCCACTCGAGTCAATGGCCAACGAGAGGTCGTGCCACCAAAGGCACATCTTGCGGCGCTTCCCACGCCGCTGGAGCCCTCCTCCGAACGAAATGGCATCGCTGGCGAGCAGGCGGTTCGTCATCCGAACCATCCGTCGCAGATGGAAGGTACGGAGGTGATCTCGGTGACAGAGGATGCTGAGCGGGAGTCGCCGCGACAGGTGGCATCCGCGGTGGCAACAGGTGCGTCGCTCTCTGGGAAGAATATCGCTCACAGGGCGGAGGGTGACTCCACTGATCCGCGTCGCGTAAGCGAGGAGGTTGGCGACGTTACCGCTGCTGAAATGAGGTCTGCGACGCTACCGAGCAACTCGACGCACCGGTCAACATCGTCGCATCCGCCCCTCAATGAGCTCGCTGGGGTGACATTTACCATCGACGAACTCGCCGCCGCGGTCTCGTTGAGTGTGAGCCAAGTTGCGGAGTTGGAGGAATACGGATTCCTTCAGAGTCATTTGGTCGCAGGAGATCGCTGTTTCGATGCCGACGCACTCCTTGTGGCGAAGACCGTCGCATTGCTCTGCACTCATGGGCTAGAACCGCGGCATCTCAAATCGATTCGCATGGCCGCGGAGCGAGACGCTGCGCTCTACGCGCAAGTCGTTACTCCGCTGCTACGACAGCGAAATCCAGAGTCACGAGCGCGAGCCCGCGATGAGCTGCAAGAGCTTGCGGATCGCGGAGCTCAGCTCTATGAGCAGATCCTCCGTATTGAGCTTCGTCGTCTTGGGGGCTGAGAGCAGTCCTACACCGCTTCGATCGCGGTCGGATATCGAACGGGTGATTCGAGACCTGGGTGAGCAGATCTCTAAAGGTCGCACTGAGGGCGTGGTGCTGGTGGGGCTTCTGAAGGGTTCGCTGCATCTGGTTGCAGATCTCTCTCGCGCACTGCGGATCTCCTGTCTCATCGATTTCATTGCGCTAGGTGCCGTTCAGCCCGACTCACCCTGTATCTGCATAGAGAAGGACCTCGATATCTCGGTAGATGGCCGAGAAGTTGTGTTGGTAGAAGACATCGTAGATGGCGGACGTTCAACCAGCTATGCGGTTGATCTCCTGCGGCGAAGGGGTGCGCGCTCTGTAGCGGTGTGCGCGTTGATAGATCGGCCACGCCGACGTGAGGTCGCCATCGATCTCGATTATGTGGGATTTCACGAGACCGAGGAACATCTCGTGGGGTACGGCATCGCTAGTGATGAGCGATTCCGAAACCTTCCTGCGATCTATCGATTGCGTCGACCCAATGAGGCATCTGAAGTTGAACGCCCTACCCGTTCGGCCCTGAGTTAGGGAACCGGTTCCGGGTGTCGTCGTTAGACTCACTCCATGCGTGAGGTACAACTCTCGGGAGTGCGGGTGGATGTGCAGACCAACACGCCAATCGTGCTTTTAGAGGAGATCTACGGGAACCTTGTGCTCCCGATATTTATTGGCGCTCCCGAAGCTTCGGCGATCGCCTTCGCATTGGAGGGCGTCGTGGTTCCGCGGCCTCTCACACATGATCTGCTCTGCAATATCCTTGAGGAGTTGGGTGCCGAGTTGGTTCGTGTGGCAATTACCGACGTACGAGACGGTACCTATCTCGCAGAGCTTCATTTACTTGCTCACGGAGATCAACATGTCATCTCCGCGCGCCCCTCCGATGCAATCGCGCTTGCCCTAAGGACGGGCACGCCCATGTTCGTTGCGGATATTCTCATGGAGAATGCCCCTCAGATCCTTGAGGAGCACGATGCGCATGAGCATCTCGAGGAGGCACCATCCGAGGAGATCGTCGATGAGTTTCTCGAATTTCTCGACAACGTGAGGCCGGAGGATTTTGAGGGTTAGGGGTGCCATTGACGCAGGTAGGTCGAGGTCCTAGCCTTTTCACATCGACGTAACTACGTCGATGTGAGCATCTACTTTTGCTTGTTCGAGCGGAAGAGAGCGCGAGACGAGGCGGACTGAGATGACGGACCAATCGGTGCAAGGTTTTCGGGGAACACAGGTCTGCAAGATCGTCGGTATTACCTATCGTCAGCTGGACTACTGGGCTCGTACGGGACTACTCGCTCCCTCACTTGAGGCCGCACGAGGGAGTGGATCTCAGCGTCGTTACTCCTACGATGATGTAGTTGAGCTCAAGGTGATCAAACAGCTACTTGATGCGGGTATTAATCTGCAGCAATCGCGGCGCGCCATCTCCTGCCTGCGCGAATCTGGTGAAGATCTGTCAAAGGCAAATCTTGTTATCGCTGGCGAGGGATCGGTACTGGCCAGGTCCGGCGAGGAGATCATCGATCTTCTGCGTGGCGGTCAGGGCGTGTTCAATATCGTTCCGTTGGGTGGTGTGGTCGAAGAGGTCGATGCAGCAATTCTTGAATTTGCTCCCATCGCGGCGAACGCTGCCTCCACGAGCGCGGTCTCGCCGATACCGATCGCGAACTAGCGCGCACGAGAGCGATCTCTTACTGTTTGGCCGTAATAGGCGACGTACCCGGCTCGGTCTGCCGTAGATTACGGGGATGACACTTCGCCAGAGCTCCCTTCACGAGGTTCATCTCGCCTTAGATGCAAAGATGACAGAGTTTGGCGGGTGGGAGATGCCGCTCTCTTACCCTTCGGGAACGATTCGAGAGCACCTCGCCTGTCGGAGTGATGCCGTCGTCTTTGATGTCTCCCATCTCGGTACCGTCCGACTTGAGGGGACAGGATCGTTCGACCTTTTGCAGCGAACCTTCACAAATGATCTCTCGCGAATCGTTCCTGGGCAGGCGCAATACACCCACCTCTTGGACGCCGATACCGCGGGAGTGGTCGATGACATCATTGTGTGGTGGATCGATGAAGAACGTTTCGACGTCATGCCAAATGCCTCCAATACCGTCAGAGTTCGTGAGGCAATTGGGGGTGAGGACGTTACCTCTGGCCGAGCAATCCTTGCCGTACAGGGACCGGAGGCGCGCCGCCGGGTCGCCACGGTACTCCCCGAGGTGGCATCGGTGCCGCATTTCGGTGTGCGGCGGGTTGATTTCGAGGGTCACGAATGCATCATCGCCGGGACTGGTTATACCGGCGAGGACGGTTTTGAGTGTGCGGTGCCAAGCGAGGTCGCTGCTCACTTCTTTGAGCTTGTGCTCTCCACGGGTGTCATCGCCGCGGGGCTTGGCGCCCGAGACACGCTCCGGCTTGAGGCCTGTCTTCCTCTTCACTCGCATGAGCTTGGTCCAGATATCACACCTCTGCAGGCAGGGCTTGGTTGGGTGGTCTCGTGGACCAAGGATGATTTTCGCGGACGTCAGGCGTTGCTCAGCGAGCGCGAGGAGGGACCGAGCCGGCGACTTCGTGCACTCCTCTCCTCCTCCCGCCGCCCACCACATCCAAACGATGCAGTCTTCGTGGGTGATCTGGCACAGGGTTGTGTCACGAGCGGCAATTATTCGCCGTTGTTGGAGCGCGGTATTGCGCTCGCATTCGTACCCTCAGAGGTCGAGATTGGCGACATTGTGACAATTGAGACCCGTGGAAGCCTCACCGAGGCCACTGTGGTCCGACCGCCATTCCACCGTCTTCATCTGCCATAGCGCAGGAGTTTTTTGCCTTTTCGAGATTTTTGGCCACTTTGCCCGAGCCCTCCCGAGGTCGCGTGAGAGAATGATCTGAGCAAGAGAAGGACGGAAAGTGCCGGACTACGTTCCCCATACCCCCGAGGACATCTCCTCGATGCTTGATTTTCTTGGTCTCTCATCGACTGCGGAGCTCTTTGCCGCTATCCCTGCATCGATTCAGCTCTCTCGGTCGCTAGAGATTGACGCCGGAATATCTGAGGCGGATCTCTCTTTCGAGCTCGCCGAGATAGGAGCGCGAAATTCCTCTGTAGGTGCACCCGGCTCTGGTCTGGTCTGTTTTGCCGGTGGGGGAGCCTATGACCATGAGGTTCCCGCGGTTACTCGAGCACTCGCGGGTCGTTCTGAGTTTGTGACCGCCTATACGCCCTATCAGCCAGAGGTTGCGCAGGGTGTGTTGCAGGCCCTCTTTGAATATCAGAGTTTTATCGGCCGAATTACGGGTCTGCCGATTGCGAACTCCTCGCTCTATGACGGCTCCGCGGCACTTGTCGAGGCGGTCAACTTGGCGGTCGCGGAGAAGCACTGCCAGCGCGTCGTCATCTCACGTGGCGTGCATCCCAATTGGCGCGAGGTGCTTGCCACCTTTGCCGCGGGAACGGGTCATCAGTTGGAACTTGCTGAACTCCCGACGGGTGCGACAGATTGGTCTTCGATCGATGCGAGCTCACCGGCGGGAGCTGTGGTCGTGGGCTATCCGAACTTTCTCGGCTGTCTTGAGGATCTCGCCGAGGCACGTATCTTTGCCGATAGGGTCGGAGCGCTCCTCGTCGTCTGTCAGGATCCCGTCACCGCCGGGATTCTCAAGAGCCCAGCGGAGTGGGGAGCGGATATCGTCATCGGTGAGGCGCAGGCCTTTGGTACCGCACTCTCTTTCGGTGGTCCCTATCTCGGTTTCTTTGCCTGCCGTTCGGAGCTTGTCCGCCGACTTCCCGGTCGCCTCGTCGGGGAGACACTGGACCTCTCGGGACGCAGGGCGTACGTTACGACGCTTCGTGCTCGAGAGCAGGACATCCGCCGTGAGAAGGCCTCGTCGAATGTCTGCACAAACGAGACATTGATGGCGGTGACTACCGCTATCCAATTGGGTTGGTTGGGTACGGTGGGACTACGTGAGGTTGGACTCTCAAGTGCTAGAGCGGCACACTACGCGCGCACCGTATTGACGAAGATCGCGGGAGTGGAGCTGGTAACAACCGCCCCTCCGCTGCGGGAGTTCGCGCTTCGGCTCCCGATTCCAGCCAATGAGGTAGTCGAAGCACTCATTGGGGAGGGCTTTCTTGCCGGCATCAGCCTCGCGGAGGGCTTTGAGGGCACCGAGTATGAAGGAGCACTTTTGCTTGCCTTTACCGAACGACGAACGCGGCAGGAGATAGACAATTTTGCTGCTGCGCTCGCTCGGGTGGTGACCAAGTGACCTCGGCGATGGGACGTCCAGGAGCAGGTCAGGCGATGAGTGCCCCATTGATGGGTGATGCCAGCGAGCCAACGCTCTTCGAATTCAGCTCGCCAGGTCGTCGCGCATTCTCGTTACGTACAACAGATCTTCCCGACGTGCCGATGGATGCGTTGGTTCCGCGACCGCATCAGCGCGGAGAGCCACTGGAGATCGTGGAGGTCTCCGAGCGTGACTTGGTGGGACATTTCACCCGTCTTGCTCATCGTCAATACAGCGTCGACCTAGGTGCCTATCCACTTGGGTCCTGCACGATGAAGTACAACCCGAAGATCTGCGATGAGGCTGCATCGCTTCGTGCCTTTGCTGGCGTGCATCCTGCGACGCCACCCTCGGCCGCGCAGGGTTGGCTGCAGGTATTGGTTGAACTTGAGGAGATGCTCTGCGAGATCACTGGCATGGCAGCGGCAACGCTGCAGCCCGCTGCTGGAGCAGCGGGTGAACTTACGGGTTTGCTCCTTATGCGTGCGTATCACGCAGCAAAGGGAGATCATCGAACCCGCGTAATTATCCCCGATTCGGCGCACGGAACGAACCCTGCATCGGTCACATTGGGTGGATACGAGGTGACGACGATTGGTTCAGATGAGCGTGGTTGTGTGGATGTGGCACAACTTCGTGAGGTCCTCGGTCCCGATGTTGCGGGAATTATGTTGACGAATCCAAATACGCTCGGGCTCTTTGAGGAGGATATCGTCGAGATCGCCGCGATGGTCCATGCGGCAGGCGGACTGCTTTACTACGACGGCGCGAATCTAAATCCCATTCTAGGCGTTGTTCGTCCTGGTGATATGGGCTTTGACATCGTGCACATGAATCTCCACAAGACCTTCGCGACCCCTCACGGCGGCGGAGGACCTGGTGCAGGTCCAGTTGCCGTTAGCCAACGGTTGGTCGATTTTCTCCCCGGTCCTCGTCCGGTACGCGCGAGTGGGGGAGTGGGGTTTGAACTAGTCCGTCCACCCGCATCAATCGGTCGCGTGCACTCCTATTTCGGCAATTCACTTGTTTTGCTACGTGCGTGGAGTTACATCAAACTCAATGGGGCGGAGGGGCTGCGTAGGGTTGCGGAGATCGCTGTGTTGAATGCGAACTGGATTCGTGCATCGCTCCGTGATCTTTACGATTCTCCCTACGATCGTCCGGTTATGCATGAGTGTGTGCTCTCCGTGGCATCACTCAAGCGTGCGACCGGTCTTCGTGCACTAGATGTTGCGAAACGACTCCTCGAGTTTGGCTTCCACTCGCCGACGGTCTACTTCCCATTAATTGTCGAAGAGGCGCTCATGATCGAACCAACGGAGACGGAGAGTCCGGAGACGGTTGCCGCGCTGGTCGTGGCCTTGCGTACGATCGCGGAGGAGGCTCGTGCGGATGCGCTTGCTGGAGTTGCACTTCGAGCGGTCTCCTCACCGCGAACAACCCCGGTTGAACGGGTAGACGAGGCACGCGCTGCGCGACAGCTGGTGCCGACCTTCGACGCCTCCAGCTATCACCACTAACTCATCAAGTAGAAAATGAGAATCGCCCCTCCCTGGGAAAGGGGAGGGGCGACATCAACTTTCTAGCACCCCGCCGATGGTCGTGGTATCGCTATTCAATCCCGATCGGCATCTCGACTGTCTCGTGATGAGCTATCGGAGGCCGTTTAGGCAGTAAAAGGGCGAGCATGAAGGCGATAATCGCAACGGGGATGCAGGCGCGAAAGACTATGTCGAGTGAGGAGCTGTAGGCCGTCGTGATCGCGTTCCGCTCGAGCACCGGGAGCGTGCGGAGTATCTGTGGGGTCAGTGAGGAGAGATGTGATGTGGGAATCGTGACATGGTGGGGTAGTTGTGCGAGATTACGCCGAAGGTCTCCGACCAAAATGTTCGAGAAGATTGCACCGAAAATCGCGGTGCCAAATGAGCCTCCAATGGAGCGAAAGAATGTCACTCCCGAGGTAGCAGCACCGATCTCTGTGCGCGGAACTGCGTTCTGCGTTGCGATGATAAGCACCTGCAAAATACATCCGAGACCGATGCCAAAGAGAAACATAAAGATGTAGATCCAGGCGTAATTCGTCGTAGGACTCAGTAGCGAGAAGAGAATCAGACCAAGCAGCATTAAGAGCGTGCCGACGATGGGAAATTTGCGGTAATGGCCAGTTCTCGCGATTATCTGTCCCGATCCGATAGAGGTAGCTACGATGCCCACCATCATCGGTAGGAGTCGAAGTCCCGACGATGTCGGATTCACACCGCGAACAATCTGGAGATAGACCGGTAGGAAGACGATGGAGCCAAACATGACGAAGCCCATCACGAAACTCACCGCGCTTGAGACCGCAAAGGAACTTGGTATCCCGATGCCGGCGATACAGGCGTCGTTTGACGTACGGCTTGCGTCTCAGCAGGGGCAAACCGACTTCTCGACCAAGCTGCTCGCTGCCATGCGCAACAAGTTCGGCG
>CAIMWD010000039.1 GCA_903845085.1 uncultured Acidimicrobiaceae bacterium | reverse complement strand
GATCCCACCGATCCGCTCAGAGCGTCCGCTCTGGGACTTCAACCACCCAGAGCACACGACGAAGGCGTATCACGAGTCACTTCACCGCGGTGCTGATGTTAAGGAGAGCGAATGAAGACCGAGTCGTATTTTCTTCTCTTCCTCTCTTCCTTTGGGGTTGTCGCGACTCTCCTTTATTGGTTCCTCTCCAAGGAGACGAGCGGCAGTGTCATGCTGACCGCGACCATCCCCCTCGCCGCGCTACCGGGGAGTTATCTCCTCTGGTGGTCACGACGGATGACGCCACGTGCGGAGGATAATCCGAACGCGCTGCAGGCCGATGGTGCGGGTGAGGTCGCAGCCTTCCCGAGCTCTAGCATCTGGCCCTTCGTAATTGGTATGAGTGCGCTGATGATCGGTCTCTCACTGATCTTCGGTCTCTGGAGTGCCATCGTTGGTCTTGCGACCTTCGTCTTTGCGGTCTTCGGCGTTATCTCTGAGAGCCGTCATGGAGGGCTTTCGCGCCACTGAGGTCTCCCTCGTTGGAGTATCGCGAGAACCGTGATTCCGCAGATACGGCGATAACCGTCAACGGCGCCGAGATCTGCGCGCGAATCGGATGACGAATCCGGCAAGTACGAGCATCGCCGCGACGAAGATACCGAAGACGATCTCGCCAGCGAGGGTAGAGGTGGCCGCGATCATGGCTCCTCCCCTATGCGTACGAGACCCTCTTGGGCAACGCTCGCCACGATGATGCCTTCGGTGTCATAGAGCGAGCCCACGGAGATCCCCCGCGCGCCATAGGCGATCGGACTTGTCACGTCATAGAAGGTCCACTCATCGACACGCAGTGGCCGATGGAACCACATCGAATGATCGAGGCTCGCGCCGAAAAAGTCGGTGTCAAAGAGCGAGAGATTGTGACGCATCAAGATCGTGCTGACGAGCGTCAGGTCGGAGACAAAGACCATGATCGCGGCGTGAAGGAGTGTGTCATCTGGAAGTTTCTCGACCGCTCGGAACCAGAGCTGTTCGTGGGTCATCGTTCCAGGACGGGCGAACCAGGGGGGCTCGCCAAGGAAGCGAATATCAAATCCGTTGGACTCCAGGTAGGAGAGGGCAGGGCCGTAGCGCCGATCGTCGGGGATATCGAGCACCGGAAGGTTCTCGGGAGCGGGAACATTGGTGACCCGAGCCTGATGCATCAGACCCTCCTCATCATCGTGAAAGGAGCACGAGAGGGTGAAGATCGGTCGGCCATGCTGGATCGCCACCACCCGACGGGTGACGAAGGATCGGCCATCTCGGATCCGCTCCACCTCGAAGAGTATGGGGATCTCCGGATCCCCTGGACGGAGGAAGTAGGCGTGTAGCGAGTGGACGCGACCGTGGTCGACCGTGCGCCCTGCAGCCATTAGGGCCTGCGCCGCGACCTGACCGCCATAGACCCGTGCTCGGCCGGGGAGGTTCTCCCCCCGGAAGATATTGACCTCGATCGCCTCGAGATCGAGCAGTTCCAGAAAGTTCCCGATCCCCTGAGTCATGGCTCAGAAAGTACAGTACAGAGCCATGACCCCTACGACACCATCGGTAATTTCTCGCATAAATACCTACCGCGCGGGTCCCGAGTTCACCAAGCACTTTCGCTACGTCATGCAGTCCGTTATCTCTACGCTGCTCACCCTCGGTCTCCTCGGTCTCTTCTACGGTGTGCTGAAGCTTGCGAGTGCCACACTCTGCAATGTCTATGCCACGATCCTCACGATCATCCCCTCCTACTATCTGAACCGACTCTGGGTTTGGGGCAAATCAGGTAAGTCACACTTCATGAAAGAGGTCGTGCCCTTCTGGGTGATCGCCATCGGATCGGGCATCATCTCGACCGTGATCGTGCATCTCGCGGACCATGCGTCCAATCACCTCTCCCATGGCATGCGCACGCTCGTGGTGGAGGCGGCAAACTTTGGCACCTATGGCGTGCTCTGGATTGCAAAGTTCATCCTGTTCAACAAGGTGCTCTTTAAGCACGACCACCATCACCACGCCTCGGCGGTCGCTGCGCCCTAATGGGCGATGAGGGCTGACTGGGTCTCGTTACTATCTTCGGCGCGACATCGGTCAGAGCGCTTCGCGGCACTGCTATTCGTCGGTCAGGATCTGCTGAGCGATCCGATGTGCACGTGCGATGCATGAGGGGATTCCGATGCCGGAGTAGGCGGCTCCAACGAGGTCGACACCGATCTCGCTTGCGAGCCGCTCAATCCGCTGGACTCGCGCGAGATGGCCGCTGACGTACTGCGGGAAGGAGTCTGGCCATCGCTGGATGATGACTTCGAGTGGCGCATCGTGAATGCCAAGGATGCTCGTCAATTCCTCGCGGACCCGTTGCGTGAGTTCATCATCGTCGAGGTCGGCGATCCGATCATCGCCGTGTCGTCCAACGGAGGCGCGGATGACCACCTCGTCGGGCGCACTTGAACGGGGCCATTTTGTGGAGGTAAACGAGGCTGCAGTAGTGAGGTAGCCAGCGCTCCGCGCGATCAACACACCACTCCCCGGGAGGCGCCGCTCCTCAGGGGGCGCGGTCGCTGGGTCATCGCGCCATTCGATGAGGTCGACGAGATCGGTCGCGACAAACGGAGGGATCGCGGAGGCGGGAAAGCTCATCGAGAGGGTGGCCACGCTGGCGTAGGGAATATCGGCGAGTTCGTGGGCGAGCACGGGCGAAAGTGGGGCCAGCAACTTTTCGCTGACAAAGGCAGGTGTCGCGAGTACGAGACGCTCGCAGTCGTAGACGCTCTTCGTCGTAGTGACGCGAAAACCGCCCTCGGTCCGCCTTTCGATCTTGGTTGCGCACTCGCCGGTCTCGAGCGCGACGCCGGCATGGTGGAGCGCCTCGGTGAGGGCGGTAACAAGTCCCATCATCCCCACATCGATGCCACGAAAGATCGAACCGACTCCAGCGGCCTCAACGCGCTCACGACGGAGCGCTCGCATGAGCGATCGCCTGCCGGCGATCTGCTCTGCGATCTGGGGCATCGTCGCAAAGAGCGAGAGTCGTTGCACATCGCCGGCGTTAATCCCACCAACCAATGGATCGATCAGTGTCGCGAGTACGTTGCCTCCCAGCCGGGGTCCAAAGATCTCCGCGATGGTCGGATCCTTGGTTCCCTCGCGAAGCTCAGAAAGTGCTGCGCGCGAGAGCGCCGGCGAGATTGCGAAACGGTCGCGCAGCGTGGAGAGGAGACCGAATATGCCGACGGTGCGCGACCTCCAGAGCGCACGTCGGTCAGTCGGAACACCGAAATTGAGGCCCGTGGGAAGCGGATGCAACTCGCGTCGCGCGTAGAGACCCGCGCCCTTTGTGCTGGGCTCGATCAGTGCTTCAGCGAGCCCAAGCTCGTGACAGAGTTCGAGCGCTGCCGGGTTGCGCACGATGAACGCATCGGCCCCAAGGTCGAGGGGGTGACCCCTCAGCGCTGTCGTCGCGATCTTGCCACCGAGGCGCTGATCAGACTCGATCAGAGTGACCTGCGAACCGTGGCGAAGACCCCACGCGGTGGCGAGTCCAGAGATCCCACCTCCGACAATGAGAACTCGCGGGGTAGCTTCCTTTGCGAGATGATCCGTCATCTGGTCGTCTGGTCATCGAGCGCCACTCGCGCGGCGAGGATGCGGTGCGCGAGGAGCTCACCGAGCGCCGGGTCGTCATTCAGTGAGCGTGTACGGGCTAACACAAGTCCGAGTGACGATGCACGCTGTTGCGCCTCAATATCAATGTCGTAGAGCACCTCGAGGTGGTCGGAGGTAAAGCCCGCGGGGCAGACGATGACCCCTCTGAATCCCTGCGCGGCGAGCTCGTCGAGTACGGCGAGGAGGTCGGGTCCGAGCCAAGGTTCGGGAGTTCTTCCCGCACTCTGCCATCCAGTGCGGTGGTGGGGAAGTGCGAGGCGTTCTGCGACAAGACGGGCGGTCGCAGCGAGCTCCTCTGGGTAGCGGTCACCCATCTCGAGGATTCGGATCGGAAGTGAGTGCGCGGTGAAGAGATACTCCACTCCAGGATCCTCTATGCCAAGGGCACCCTGTGCCTCGAGAAGGCGCTCGGCGAGGAGGGCAATCAGCATCGGATCCTCGCCCCAACGCTCGATCACTCCGATGGTGAGTCCCAGAGATTTCGCGCTCTCTTTCGCCCGGGTGAGGTATTCCCCAACGCTCAGGACCGAGAAATGTGGGGCGAGTACCAACGCGATGACCTGTGTGTGGCCCGCGGCAGCGATCTCCGCAAGGGTTGCCTCGATCTTTGGATCAGCGTGCTTGGTGCCGTAGTAGGTAGTGAACTCGCCGGGAGCGAGCCCGTCGAGCGCACCCTGAATCGATGCGATCTGCGCCTGAGTTCGCAGAGAGAGGGGAGAGATCCCCCCGATCGCCTCGTAGCGTCGCGCGAGATCGGCGAGCTGCTCCGGTGTTGGAGGACGGCCACGTCGCACATCGGTGTAAAAGGTGAGCAGATTCTCCGGACCCGTTGGGGTGCCGTAGGCCATGACGAGAACTGCGGTGCTCACGTCGCGGCTCGTGCAAAGTTGTGGACGAACTCCACGAGGTCAGTGAGCACGCCGGGGTCGGTCTCTGGAAGGACGCCATGTCCCAGATTGAAGATATGTGGACCGTGATCTGCACCCTCCTGGAGGATGCGGGCGGCCTCGCGGTGCGTTGCGGCAACGCCGGCGAGCACGACCGCAGGATCGAGGTTTCCCTGGAGGCAGTAACCCCTGCCGACCCGCGGTGAGGCATCGGCGAGCGAGGTGCGCCAATCGACGCCGATGACGTCAGTACCTGCTCCCGCCATAAGTTCGAGGAGCTCTCCGGTGCCAACACCAAAGTGGATCCGTGGCGTACCGGTAGCGCCGATCCCCTCGAGCACATGCCGGGATGCGGGAAGGACATATCGGGCGTAGTCGCGACGGCTCAACGCTCCCGCCCACGAATCGAAGAGCTGGATCGCGTCGACACCCGCGGCGACCTGAGATCTGAGGGAGGCGAGAGCGATCTCAGCGAGCGCCTCCATGAGGGCAAACCAGGTTGGTTCATCGTTGTACATGAGTGCCTTGGTCCGCGTAAATGTACGGCTGGGCCCACCCTCGATGAGATAGCTCGCAACGGTAAAGGGCGCTCCGGCGAATCCAATGAGCGGGACGTTGAGCTCTCGTTTTGCGATCGCGATCGTCTCCAGCACGTAGGGCGTGTCCTCCTCAGGGATGAGGGGACGCAGCCGTAGAAGGTCGCTGGCGCCACGAAAGGGTTCGGCGATAACGGGACCTCGTCCTGGCACAATCTCGACACCGACACCGATCGCGGCGACGGGGACGACGATGTCGGAGAAGAGGATCGCCGCGTCGACGCCGTAGCGGCGCACCGGCTGCAGGGTGATCTCCGCGGCAAGATCTGGCCGCTGAATGGCCTCGAGAATCGATTCATTGGCGCGAAGCGCACGATATTCGGGAAGTGACCGACCCGCCTGGCGCATGAACCAGACGGGAACCTGCGACGGAATATCGCCACGAGCGGCGACAAGTAGTGGGGGTTCGGGGGGATTCACTCCCTAACGCTACCGCCTTCACAGGCTCGCTCCCGAGGGGTTGGCGGGTGCGCTGACGGGCCCTTTTGGGGGCAGGGTAACGCCGTTTGGCGAGAACCATTACTTTTCGGCTAAGAAATAGGGCGTGACCGACACGACCCTAAGCGTGCCACCTGCCAAGTCGCCTTCGGGCGCTCCCGTGCAGAGGCCCCAACTCCTTGCCGTTGGTGTGATGATCTGGCTGGGTTCAGAGTTCATGTTCTTTAGTGGACTCTTCGCCGCCTTCTTTACGATCCGGTCGGCGGCAACTGTGTGGCCCCCTGCGGGGACAAAGCTGGATACCTTTCAGGCGCTCATCTTCACCATCGTGTTGCTCTCGTCGAGCCCGACAATGCAGTGGGGTGTCTGGGCACAGGAACATGGAAACCGCAAAAAGGCTCGGGCCTGGCTTTGGCTTACGCTCATCCTCGGTGCCGCGTTCCTTGGAAACCAGGCCTATGAGTGGCGGACGCTTCCCTTTCGTCCTCATACCAACGCCTACGGTTCACTCTTTTACATCATGAGCGGTCTGCACGGACTCCACGTTCTCCTTGGCCTTATCGCCATGGTCTTTCTTCTCTTTCGCCTCTCGGGTCCTGCGGGTGACAAGGGCGAGACGCCAGTCTTTCAAGCGATCAGCTATTACTGGCACTTCGTCGATATCGTCTGGGTAGGGCTCTTTGCGGCCCTCTTTCTTCTCTCGTAATGCGTGGCGTAATTTTGAAAAAACTGTCATTGTTTATCGCCTCCCTTCTCGCCGGCACCTTTGGAATTGCAGCATTCGCCGGAGCCTCGACGACGACGCACCATGCAGTGGCAGCGCACGTCACGAAGCACTCCAGCACGCTCTCACCACAGCTCCAGCTGGGCCAGACGCTCTTTGACGAGAACTGTTCAAGCTGTCACGGCATCGACGCACAGGGCAGCATGTTGGCGCCCAAGTTGCAGGGTCGTGGAGCGGCAACGATCGATCTATGGGTCTCGTCGGGTTGGATGCCACTCGCAGTGCCAACCGATCAGCCACGTCGTGGCGTTGACAAGTTCACCCGCGTCCAGACGACGGCGATCGCAGACTACGTGGCCAGTATTAAGGCGGGCGGCTTTGCGATCCCCTCGGGTTCGATCGCGGGAGCGAACGTCTCGCAGGGACAGGAGCTCTTCTCGGAGAACTGCGCTGGCTGTCACACGATCACCGGCGCTGGCGACGCCCTTTCGGGGGACCTGAACGCGCCCTCTCTGCACGGTCTGACGACGACGCAGATCACTGAGGCGATTGAGACCGCCCCAGGCAACATGCCCCACTTCTACCCCGGTGCGCTTACGGCAACGCAGGTGAAGGATGTCGTTGCCTACGTGGCAAATGACATCGCACATCCGAACAACTCAGGCGGTATTGGACTTGGTGGAAATGGTCCTGTCGCCGAGGGATTCGTCGGTCTCTTCCTTGGTGTTGGCGCATGTTTGCTCTTTGCGCTCTGGGTCGGCGACCGCAGCGAGGACGATGAAGAGCACGAGACGGAAGCAGTGAAGGAAGCACATGTCTGATCATTTGCACAACGTCGCTGGAGAGCCCGTCTCGCCGGATGCGCCACAGTTCGCTGTCGCGACGGCGAATCCGCGTCGACTCGAGATTGTCGCGGGACTGACCTTCTTTGGTGCACTCCTCGCATTCCTTGGCTTTGGTGCGGCCTTTTGGCGCAACGCGAATAACGAGATCCTTGGTGGGACCCTTGGTCTTGGGTTCCTTCTCTTCGGTGTTGCGATGGTGATCTGGGGTAAGTATCTGACACCGCGCGGCCCATTCTCTGAGCCACGGCCGTTGATGGAGACCACGCAGCTCGAGCACGACGAACTTGTCGCTGACTTCGCCTCGCGTGGTCGCGTGGCCTTTGGCCGACGCAAGTTTCTCGGTGCAATGATCACCGCCTCAGGTGCAGTCTTCGGTGTCGTTGCACTCTTCCCGCTCGTGCGTTCGCTTGGTCCGCTGCCGAAGAAGACCTTCTACTCCACCAAGTGGCGCAAGGGCTCCTACGTGGCCACGATCGATGGACGCCGCCTCAAGGCAACTGATCTCGTGACGGGAACGCTCGCCACCGTCTTTCCAGAGGACGATCTTGGCGGGGCCATCTCGCAGACCGTGTTGATTCGCGTGCAAGATTCCGGAGCGGTGACTACCAAGCCCGGTCGAGAGAGCTGGGGACCCGAGGGTTTTCTCGCCTTCTCCAAGGTCTGCACGCACGCAGGATGCCCGGTGGGTCTCTATGAGCAGACGACCAAGCAGCTGCTCTGTCCCTGCCACCAGTCACTCTTTGACGTGACGACGGGCGCAACGCCGATCTTTGGCCCCGCACCTCGCCCATTGCCGCAGCTCCCGCTCTTCGTTGATGGCGAGGGATACCTCCGTGCTCAGGGAGATTACGACGAGCCAGTTGGTCCCGGATTCTGGGAGCGAGGTGGAACAAATTGATTGATGGGCTCTTTACCTGGTTCGACAATCGTCTGGCGATCTCGCGCAGCGGTCGGCACCTCCTGAACAAGATCTTCCCTGATCACTGGTCATTCATGATCGGTGAAATTGCGCTCTATTCGTTCATCGTGTTGCTCGCGACGGGCGTCTTCCTCACCCTCTACTTTGTGCCATCTGGACAAGATGTCATCTACCACGGCGTCTACAAACCACTCGAGGGGCAGGTTGTCTCCGCTGCCTTTAAATCCACCGTGGATCTCTCCTTTGCGGTTCGCGGTGGTCTTCTCATGCGTCAGATGCACCACTGGTCAGCAAACATCTTCATCGGGTCGATCGTCGTGCACATGCTGCGTGTCTTCTTCACCGGCGCCTTCCGCCGGCCCCGCGAGCTCAACTGGCTGATCGGTACCACGCTCATGATCCTTGGAATCGTCAATGGATTCCTCGGGTACTCCATCCCCGATGACCTCGTTTCGGGAACGGGTATCCGTATCGCGTATTCGATCTTGGAGTCGATCCCCTTTGTCGGTAGCTATCTCGCGACGTTGCTCTTTGGCGGTGTCTTCCCCGGTGACGGATCGATCATCCCCCGTTTCTTCATCCTTCACGTGCTGGTGGTGCCGCTGATCATCCTTGGACTCTTGGGTGCGCACCTTGGCATGTTGATGAAACATAAGCACTCGCAGTTTCCCGGTAATGGTGCGCGCGAGGAGAATGTCGTTGGCGCACCACTGTGGCCAAATTTCTTCCTCAAGACGCAGGGTTTTCTCTTCCTCACCGTTGCCGTGACGACACTTCTCGGCGCCTTCGTGCAGATCAACCCGATCTGGCTCTATGGCCCCTATGTGCCCTTCCATGTGAGCTATGCCGTCCAGCCGGACTGGTACATGGGTTGGCTCGACGGTGCGCTTCGCGTCATGCCAAGTTGGGAGCTTCACCTCCCTGGACACATGATCCCGAACGTCTTCTTTCCGGCCGTCTTGATGCCCGGTATCACCTTTAACGTGATGATGGCATGGCCATGGATTGAGGCGAAGTTCAGTGGCGATACTGCGGAGCATCACCTGCTCGATCGACCGAGTCATCGACCGGTGCGCACTGCGGTGGGAGCTGCGGTTCTCTCCTTCTACTTTGTGCTCTTTGGCGCGAGTGCAACTGACGTTCTCGCGAACTACCTGTCGATCTCACTGAATACTGTTTTGCTGATGTTCCGTGTGCTCTGTGTTGTGGTTCCGCTCATCGTCTATCCGATCACCTATTTCATCTGTAAGGAGATGTCACAGGCGAAGGGCGGCGGGCGCCGGAAGTCCTTCAACGTGGTTATCCGCAGCGCGGAGGGTGGTTACTCGACGGTCCCGACAGAGGCGTACGCAGGGTATGCGCGCGAGACGCTGGAGCCGGTCTCGGTGGAGGAGGTGGACCTCTCCAGCATCCTTAATGGAGCCGAGCCCACCACACCCGCCGGCGTCTACCAGATTCCCCGCGACTAGATCCGGGCGAACTAGCGCATCGTCGCAGCGATCCGACCCTCTAGAAAGGTTCGCTCGACACCATTTGCGGTGAGCATGAGCGCCTCGGTGAAGGCCTCGCGCGACTCAGCGAGACGTCCCATCCGACGCAACATCTCGGCGCGCGCACTCGCGAGGTAGCTGTATGTCGCAAGCGTTGGTTCCTCCGACAGTGCATCGAGAGCTTCCAAGCCGATCTCAGGCCCTTCGGCGAGTCCTCGCGCTACCGCACGATTGAGAAGGACGATCGGTGAGGGCCAGGCCCTTGCGAGTAGGTCATAGAGACCGAGGATCTCTGCCCAATCGGTGAGCTCCCAGGTGGGAGCTTCGGCGTGCACCGCCGCGATCGCGGCCATCAGGGCGAACCGTCCGTGGCAGCCGCTCTCGAGCGCCTCGCGTACGAGCGCGCGGCCGCGATCGATCATCTCGCGGTCCCAGCGGTCGCGATCTTGATCCTCCAGCAATATGAGCTCGCCACGCGCACCCAGTCGGGCCTCACGCCGCGCGTCCGTCAGGAGCACGAGGGCGAGCAATGCGGTGGCGTGGAGTTCCTCAGGGAGGAGCTCGTGTAACAGCTCAGCGAGAGCGAGCGCACGGTCGAGGAGGTCGGTGCGAAAGAGTACATCGCCGACCGTCGCCGTATGTCCACTCGAGAAGAGGAGATAGATCACGGTGAGGACGGATTCGAGGCGCTCTGGCAGCTGCTCCTGAGGAGGTACGCGGAACGGTATATGCGCATCTGCGATCTTTCGCTTTGCGCGGGTGAGCCGCGCCGCCATAGTTGGCTCACTCACGAGAAAGACGCGGGCGACCTCGGTTGTGCTCAGTCCACAGAGCAGGCGAAGGGTGAGTGCGACCTGAGCCTCCCGTGAGAGTGCAGGTGGCAGCAGATGAAGATCAGTCGAAGTCGATCATCGTTCTCAGAGCCATTTCGGTGCTCTGCCTCCTCTGCCCCCTGTGTTCCGACAGGGAGCGGCAGCACCCGCGTCTGTGTGGCGCGTCGGCGAGTGAGATCATTGGCCCGGTTTCTCGCGGTGATAGTCAGCCAAGCTCCGGGCGACCGCGGTATGCCATCACGGACCCAGACGGTGAGTGCCCGAGTGAATGCATCTTGCACACACTCCTCGGCGAGATCGATATCACGCGTGTAGCGCACCGTCGTGGCGAGGACAGCTCCCCACTCACGACGGTACGCATCCGCAATCTCCTCCTCGACTGACCGACGATTAGACAGTGTCGTCAGCTCAGTGGATCGGGAAGATTGGCCGTACCTCGACGCCTCCCGCAGGAGCCGGAACCTGCTGAGCGATCGCGATCGCCTCGTCGAGGTCCGCCGCCTCTATGAGGTAGTAGCCGGCAAGTGCCTCCTTCGTCTCCGCAAAGGCGCCATCGGTGATCGTGAACTCACCGGACTCGGAGGTGCGAATCGAGGTAGCAGTTGCCGTTGGTTGCAGCGCGTTTCCACCCCGCAGTGCGGCGGCGTTCGCTTGACCGAAGACGCCGTGGGCCTCCATCATCTTCTGCATCGCCTCGGGTGGTGCCTTTGCCGTCTCCGCCTCGTCGGCGTAGATCAAAATCAGATACTCGGCCATTGATCTCTCCTTTGTAGTAATTCACGATGAACCGCATCAGTACGACGAATGAGAGAGAAAAAATCGACAGCTTTCTTCGATCTGCAAAATGAGCCTAATGAGAGTGGGCCGTTAGGGCACCGGAACGATCGATGTCGACCCTGCATGCACCAGGTCCTCACCGCGGAGCCTCTTGGAGCCGGTGGAGGGATTCGAACCCACGACCTGACGATTACAAATCGCCTGCGCTGCCAGACTGCGCCACACCGGCACCCGGTGGCGGACGGCATTGCTCGCCCCAAGCGGAACAACATTACCCGACGACCAGATGTGCAACCGAGGCGAGTCGTGAACGGTCATGCGAGAAACTAGGGTCATATCGTGCTCGGTCCCGTTAGCTCCGTCGCCTCTCGAGCACGTCGCCAGGCACGACGGCGTCGACGTCTGGCCTTGGTTGCTGTGCTGCTCGTTCTCTTTATCGGAGGCGAACTTATCCATCAGGTAGCGAATGCGGCCCGGCCCGCGGATCGCCTGACCGACGCCAGTTGGATCGCCTCCGTGGCACCGATAATCGGCGAGGCTGGCACGTTAAATTCGTCGATCGGATATATCGAGACACATGCGACCTCGATAGGACGACCTGCGCTCTCCCTCGCGCTTAGCGCGCTCGATGCGTATGGTGCCACAGAGCTTGACGATGTCACGAAAGCCTCGCTAACACCCCCCAGCGCGGCCGCACGCACCGATCTTCTCCAGACCTTCACCACCCGTCTGCTCGCGCTTCATTCTTTCTCTGATGGCGTAAAGAACGCGATCGATACGGGAGCTGTGGCGACGTCCATCGCTGATTTCGCACGGGCCGCGCGTGAGGAGATCCGAGCCCAGTCGCAGTATCGCCGGTTCCTCACCACCGTTGCCAAGGTAGATGGACACCTTCAGATTCCCTCGGTGGATCTCGTGTCGCCGGTCCAGATATTTCATACAACGACGCTGTCAAGCTTCGCCCAGCTGCTCGTTGCAACTCCCTCACTTCGCTCGGCACCTCGCCTCGTTATCGCAGTGGTCTCCATGAATCCACTTCCGGAGGTGATTCCGACGACGACGAGTACCACCATCGCCACCACGACGACGACTCCAACGCGCCATCATCGGCCTGGCTCGACAACAACGACCACGCTCGCGACGACGTCGGGAAAGCGTCGTACTCGCACAACCACGACGACCACCACGACGACCACCACGACGTTGCCACCGACCTCGCCCTTTCCCTCGGGCGTGGGTCCCTCCGTGTATGCACCGACACGCTCGGTGCATCCCATTGTGGTGGTGCGCAATAGCGGGAATGTCACGGCAACGCAGGTGCAAATAGTTGCGACACTGGCAGATCGATCGATCACCAGTGCGCCAATCTCGACACTTCTTCCCGGCCACTCGATCTTTGTGGAACTCCACTCGCTCGCAGTTGACACTGCGGCGATGACAGCCTGTCAGGTGTCGACACTGCGCCATGATCGCTGCAGCTCTCTCATGATCTCGCTGCACAGTGGGGGCGTGACCGTCGCTCACCACGCGATCTCAGTGGCTTTTTACGTTCCCTAACGTATTGCTCAACCGTCGGTAAGGCCGCGCTCCTCGTGAGGCACGAGAGAGTCACTAACCTCGTGAGATGGCTGTTGCGCTGACACGTGAGACCACTATCGCCTATCTCGGACCGAGTGGAACATTTAGCGAGGAGGCACTCCGTTCACAGGAGGACCTTGCCGACTGTCGGCTCGTCGCGATGTCGACGATCGCCGACGCGATCCGAGCCTGCGCCACGGGAGCGGTTGATTTTGCCTTTGTTCCGATTGAGAACTCAATTGAGGGATCCGTTTCAATGACGGTCGATGAGCTGATCTTTGGTGAGGAGCTCTTTATTCAGCGAGAGGTCATAATCGACATTCATCTCGACCTCCTTGCTCGGTCGGGCGTGGGAGTCGAGCAGCTGCATGAGGTCATCTCGCACCCACACGCGCTCGCACAGGCGCGCCGCTTCTTCCAGCGCGAATTGCCGAACGTCATCACGAGCGTGACAAACTCCACCGCAGAGGCGGCACGTCTCGTCGCAGAGAGTGATCGAGACGATATCGCTGCGCTCGCGCCACCGATCACCGCCTCCATCTACGGCCTACACGCGCTCTCTCGTGCAGTTGAGGATCAACTGGGAAACGAGACTCGGTTTGTTCTCATCGCACCCTCGCGCGTTCCTGCACCCAGTGGAAACGATCGCACGGCTCTCGTCTGTTTTCAGCGCAGTGACCATCCAGGAGGTCTCCATCAACTCTTGGGGATCTTTGCATCGCGATCGATAAACCTGGTTCGGCTCGAATCACGACCAACGAAACTCGGCCTTGGCGACTATTGCTTTGTGATCGAACTGCAGGGTCATATCAGCGAGCCACAGGTAGCTGCAGCGATCACGGAGCTCTACGGCGAGCTGGCCTCGCTGCGCTTCCTGGGCTCATATCCGCTCTCACGCCCCGACCCGCTCGAGCACGTGGCAGAGCGCGAGACCGAACATCTCGCTGCCGCCGCCTGGCTGGCGGCGCTGCTCGCTCGGGTCGAGGAGAGCTAGGCCACGAGTTGGCCGCTGAGCCTCCGCCGAGCTGAAAGAATGGAGGACGGAGGGGTGGCAGAGCGGACGAATGCAACGGTCTTGAAAACCGTCGGGTTAATAGCCCCGGGGGTTCGAATCCCCCCCCCTCCGCTCCGATAACTCTGCAGGAAAAGTTGTCTCCCCGACCTCCGGTGGTGAGATTGCGCCGGTAGTCTTTTCGCGATGTTGCGCCCCCCTGTTCGCACCCCATCACGGGGCTGCGCCCCCCGATGACCCCTGAGCCTCCGGATTTCGACGAGGATTCTGCGCCCACGGATCCATTTGATCCATTTGGGGTGGCGACGGAGGACAACGAGTCTCCGCGCCGTCCTCGACATCTCCGTGGTGGAGCGGCGGGAGAGACCGCACCGACTCCGACGCGCGCGCGTTGGACTAAGCGCGAGCGCCGGCGCTATCTGCGCCGCCGTATCTTGGCGCTGTTCGTCATCGTCTTCGTGCTCCTCACCCCTGTGTGGATAAGTCTTGGCTCTGCACTGGGAAATCAGTCCTATGGCCCCTCCGCATCCGCGCGTCTTGCCGAGTGGGCTCGTGATCATGGTGGTGCTGGTTTTGTCTCCTGGATTGAGAACGAGTGGTATCGATTCCACCCGCCAAAGGTCGGTGGGCAGCCCGCCAAGGGCGCTATACCAGGGGCGGTTCATCTAAAGAAGATCGGTGCGGGAGCAAATGTCCTCCCGACGCCGGCAGGGTTGAAGCCCTTCGTTTCACATCCTCAGCCGGGTGAGGGTACGTGGCACCCGATCGGGCGGACGGTAAATGGGGTGCCCACGATGTATGACACCTTCATGCGACCCGACCCGCTGCACACCAGCACGGTTGTTGGTGTGGTTTGGATGGACACGAAGATGTTGGATTTCCGGCTCTACTCGGGCTCGTATATTCCAGGCGGTGGGCCCTACCGTTACACCGCTCCAGTGACCCCGGCCGCGGCGAAGACACTCGTCGCCGGATTTAATGCGGGCTTTCGCATGAAAGATGCGCAGGGTGGTTACTACACCGATGGAAAGACGATCATTCCGCTCCGCGTCGGTGGAGCCTCCGTCGTCGTCTACAAGAACGGCACCGTCAATATCGCAAAATGGGGCCGTGACGCGAAACTGACGAAGAACGTCGAGTCAGTGCGACAGAATCTGGTACTCCTCGTCGACAACGGTAAGGCGGTTACCGGACTCAACCCGAACGACACCTATCAGTGGGGTTACACCGTTGGCTCCGCGGTATATGTCTGGCGTTCAGGGATTGGCATCACGAAGAACGGCGCGCTGGTGTACGTCGGCGGACCGGGGCTCAACATCACGACCCTTGCGAACCTCCTGGTTCGCGCCGGTGCGGTTCGTGCGATGGAGCTCGACATCAACTCCGCTTGGGTGAACTTTTCCTACTTCGATCCCACAACTCCGAAGGGTCCCGCGACGGCGACGAATGGCACGAACCTGCTGCCGGCCATGGCCTATACGCCGGCGCATCTCTTTGAGAGCTGGTGGGCGCGCGACTTCTTCACTGCATCGGCACGATCCACGGGATGAGGTCGGTCCCTGCCGGTCGGGGGACTGAGGGTGGCAACTACGATGATGTCGTGGGCGTGCGTGAGATCATCGAGACCCCGAGCATCCGCTCGTCAGGACTCGGAGTGACATCAAAGGCACTGCTACGTGCGGTCCGTCCGAAACAGTGGGTGAAGAACCTTCTCGTCTTTCTCGCCCCAGCAGCAGCGGGTGCGCTCGGCCACCCTCGCGATGTCGGTCTTGCCGCAGCAGCGGGCGGTGTGTTTATCCTTGCCTCCTCGGGCACCTACCTCATCAATGATGTCAACGACATCGATCGTGACCGACTGCATCCAACGAAGCGGTTCCGACCCATCGCGGCAGGTGATCTCTCGGTCGGATTCGCCGCGACTCTGGGAGTCCTTGCGATCGCACTCTCGATCGGTGCTGCTTGGTGGCTCGCCTCGCTGCAGTTAGCGCTCGTGATGTTTGGTTACATCGTCATGACTACCTCCTATTCGCTCTTTCTGAAACAGGTGCCCTATCTCGAGCTGGTGCTCGTTGCCTCTGGTTTTGTGCTTCGCGCTGTCGCGGGTGGTATCGCCGTGCATGTTTCGATCTCGCCGTGGTTCCTTGTCGTTACCTCGCTAGGTGCGTTGCTCATCGGTACGGGAAAACGGACGGCGGAGATGATGACGCTCGGTGACGCGAGTTCTGCACACCGTTCGGTCATCCGTCATTACACCGCCAAGGGCCTCGGACGGATCCGCATCGCGCTGGTGCTCCTCACCAGCGCTGCCTATGGTCTCTGGGCGTTTAGTCAGGGATCTCGGATCAACGTTGCGAGTGGAACCGACGACAGCCTCTTTTTCAAGATCTCTATCATCCCCTTTATCGCGGGACTGCTCGTCCTGGAGGCGGCGCTGCGTCGAGGAGAGGGTGGTGAGCCTGAATCGCTCGCAATCCGGAACCGTCCACTGCAGCTCGCCGGGGTCATCTGTATCGGCCTCGTGGCCTGTGGGATCTACCTGTGAGCGCGGCGTCAACCTCGGCGATCACCGGATGGGGCCGGGCAAATGCGACCCGAGCGGCGCTGCATCATGTCGCATCGCGAGCGGAGATCACCTCTCTTATAGGTGGTGAGGGCAACTACATCGCACGTGGACTCGGTCGTGCCTATGGCGATGCGGCACAGTGTGCGGGTGGTGCGGTCATCGATCTCACCGGGCTCGAGGAGATCATCGACTTTGACACCGCGACGGGTGTCGTTCGCTGTGAGGCGGGCTGCTCTTTGGACACGCTCTCGCGCTTCTCCGTGCCACGGGGATGGTTTATTCCGGTGACCCCCGGTACCGCCTATGTCACCATTGGCGGGGCGATCGCCGCCGATGTGCATGGCAAGAATCACCACCGCGAGGGTTCCCTCGGTAGCTATCTCCGTGAGATTGTGCTCCTCGCGCCCGATGGGGAGCACCATTGCAGTCGCGAGAGTGAGCCAGATCTCTTTCTCGCAACGATCGGTGGCATGGGGATGACCGGTGTGATCGTGGAGGCGACCCTCTCACTGATGCCCATTGAGAGCGCTTATATCAGCGTCGATACCGAGCGGACAGGCGATATCGAGGCCACGATGGCAGCGCTCGCCTCCGGGGATTCGCGCTACCGCTACAGCGTTGCCTGGGTGGATGCGACCCAACGCGGACGACACCTTGGGCGCTCGGTGATCACCAGTGGCGACCACACACCGGCAGGTGCACTCAATGAGATCACCCGTCACAGCCCACTGCTCTATGATCCGCGTCAGCGCTTAAGGGTGCCGTACACACCACCGAGCTCATTGGTCACTCCTACGACCCAACGTGCCTTTAACGAACTTTGGTTCCGACGCGCCCCAGCCCAACGCGAGGCAGAGCTAACGCGCCTGAATACCTTCTTCTATCCGCTCGACATGCTCGGCTCGTGGAACCGTCTCTATGGACCCAAGGGCTTTACGCAGTATCAGTTTGTGGTTCCCTTTGGCCACGAGTCACTCGTTCGTGGGGCGATCGAGTCGCTTCAACGTGCCGGAGCACCCGCCTCGCTGGTGGTTCTCAAGCGATTCGGCGCCGGTGGCCCCTCGCCACTCTCCTTTCCGATGCCCGGTTGGACCCTTGCGCTCGATATCCCGCTTGGTGCTCCCGAGCTTGCGGAGACACTCGACGATCTCGATGAACGTATTGCGGAGGTCGGAGGGCGTATCTATCTCGCCAAGGATGGACGGCTACGGCCTGAGCTGGTTGGACAGATGTATCCCCGGCTCGAGGAGTTTCGAGCCGTCTGTCGCCGCGTCGACCCGGAGGGGCGGATCGCCTCGGATCTCTCGCGCCGCATCGATCTCCTTGGAAGTAAGGGCCACGCTGAACAAAGGAAGCGCACGTGAACGACGTAACGGGAATGCCACAGACCGCGGTAGTGATAGGCGGCGGATCGGAGATCGCCTGCTCGACCATGCGAGCGCTCGCACGGCGTCGCCTTACGCACGTTGCACTGATCGGCCGAGCCGGAGCCTCGTTGGAGGAGGCGGCGGAGGAGCTCCGCGGCGAGGGGCTGAATGTTGAGGTGCTGCTCCACGACGTTACCGAGATCGCCGCGGGCACCGAGGTTGCCGAGCGCGCGCGCGAACTCCTTGGCTCGATCGATTTGGTACTCGTCGCTGCGGGATTTCTCGGCGAGGCGGATCTGAATGTGATCGATGATGTGATCGTTGCGCGGACCATCGCGACCAACTTCACCGGGCCGGCAGCGCTGATGACGACCTTTGCAAAGCTGCTCTCGCAGCAGGGATATGGGCGCATCGTGGTGCTCTCCTCGGTAGCGGGTGTGCGCGTCCGTAAGGCGAACTTTGTCTACGGATCGGCGAAGGCGGGACTCGATGGATTCGCACAGGGTCTCGATGACGCGTTGGTCGGATCTGGGGTCTCGGTGATGATCGTGCGCCCTGGATTTGTCCATTCAAAGATGACCCGAGGGCTGAGCGCGGCACCGCTCGCAACGACTCCTGAGGCGGTGGCCGGCGACATCCTCCGTGGACTCGAGGCCCAGGCGATGGTGGTCTGGTCACCGGCGAAGCTCCAATGGCTCTTCCACGTGCTGATCCACCTTCCTCGGCGGATCTGGCGGATGCTGCCGGGATAGTGGATACGGTACCTCAGGGATGTAGGTAATTCGAAGCTGCGAGGATGGTCCTCGGGGACCACGTTGTGCAGTGATTGATCGAGGAGGAACCGATGACGACACACGCTGAGCTGCTCGCTCGCCACCGTAAGGTGCTGCCGAATTGGATGGCGCTCTATTACAAGGAGCCGATCGCGATCGTCGATGGAGCCGGGCGCTACGTCACCGATGCAGATGGCAGGCGCTACCTTGACTTTTTTGGTGGGATCTTGACCACCAGCATTGGCTACAACCTGCCGGAGATCCTCGAGGTCGCTCTCGCGCAGATGAGCAAGATGGTGCACACCTCGACGCTCTATCTGATCGAATCTCAGATCCAACTTGCTGAGCGCATCGCACAACGCTCTGGCATCAAGGACGCGAAAGTCTTCTTCGCGAACTCGGGTACGGAGGCGAACGAGGCAGCCCTTCTCTTTAGCTGTATCGCCCGCGCCTCGAATCAGGTTCTCGCGCTGCGGAACAGCTATCACGGTCGTTCCTTTACCGCGATGGGCGTGACGGGAACGCGAAGTTGGTCTGCATCGGGTCTCAATCCACTCGATGTGAGTTATGTTCAGGGCGGATACCGCTACCGCTCTCCCTTTAGGGCACTGAGCGATGCTGATTTTATTGCAGCGGTCGCCGATGACCTGCGTGATGTTCTCGAGACCACCACGACCGGCGATGTCGCCGCGCTCATCATCGAGCCGGTGCAGGGCGTCGGTGGATTTGTCGTTCCTCCCGATGGTCTCTTTGCCGCGATGGCGGAGGTGACCGCACCGCTTGGGATCAACCTCATCTCCGATGAGGTACAGACCGGATGGGGTCGCACCGGAACGCCCTACTGGGGAATCTCCCATCACGGCGTCGTTCCTGATGCGATGACCTTTGCGAAGGGACTTGCCAATGGACTTCCCATCGGTGGTGTTGTCGCACGGCCGGAGCTCATCGATTCGATCACGGTGAACTCGATCTCGACCTTTGGTGGCAATCCGCTGGTGACGAGTGTCGCACTGGCGACGCTTGATTACATCGACGCCCACGATCTCCCAAAGAACGTGGAGGATCGTGGTACGGAGTTGATCGCGGGTCTCCAGGAGATCGCCTCCTCCTATGAGGAGATTGGAGAGGTACGCGGTAAGGGTCTGATGATTGCGATCGAACTCGTCGAGGCCGGTGGCACGACACCATCGCCGGCTGCGGCCGCACGGATTCTCGAGGAGACACGTGCCCGTGGTCTCTTAGTTGGAAAGGGTGGCCGTCACGGAAACTGTCTGCGGATCGCTCCGCCGATGTCGGTCACGCGCGAGGAGATCGCAATCGCACTCGGGATATTCGGTGAGGCCTTGCGCGCCGCACTTCGCGAGCCGGCGATCGTTGCTCATTAACGGTAGCGGTCGAGCGCTCGCCCACTGAGTGAGTGTCCGCAGGGACTTAGTACCAGTGGAGGAACGGATGTCCGTTTCGCCAGATGGTAACGAAGACCTTCCCCACGATGTAGGAGGCGGGGACAAATCCCCAACTGCGCGAATCTAGCGAGTTGCCACGACAGTCACCCATGACGAAGTAGTCGCCCTTGGGAATGACGGTGGTCTTGATGTCAAAGGCACTCTGGGAGCACAGATCGTTGGAGGGCTGCGCGTTGAAGTTGGGAAGCCAGGGTTCGGGCATCGCGCGACCGTTTATGTAGATAGTGAGACCCTTGGAGCTAATCGTCTCTCCGGGCAGGCCAATGACGCGCTTTACGAGGTCAGCCGGGCGGCTGGGATCGGTGTCGCCTGGAGTGCGGCGAAAGACCACGATGTCGTCTCGGTGGATGTTGTCACGGACCCACGGCAGCCGGTTGACGATGATTCGATCGCCGATCTGCAGCGTCGGCAGCATCGATCCCGAGGGGACAAAGAAGGTCTGAAAGGCGTAGGAGCGCACGCCGATAGCGAGGATCGCTGCGACCAAGATGATGCGCGCCCACTCGTAGACCCGGCGTGCAGCGGGATGGTTCCGCCGCGAACGGAGTCCGGGCAGCTCCTCTGATCCGTTGGCGTCAGGGGACTCTTCGGCGACGTCGCTCGTGGTGTTGGTGGACATGAGGCGACGGGACCGATCTCTTGGAAGGTCTCTCTTTTGCGAGAGTAGAACGAAGTAACAGGCTACCGCCCTCCCCGTGAGGTTTGGTGTCCCCATGTTTGTGCAGGTGATCCCATTAGTGTGGGGCGCTATGCAGCTGTTGGCTCCCACCGAGGCGAACCGCCTCGCCCGTCTCGCCCGCTTTGTTCACCGCCGTCGCAGCGATCTTCTCGCTCTCGCGCTCCTCCTCCTCGTTGCGCTCGTGCTCCTCTCACCGGCGCTCAAGGATGGTTTCGCCTTTGGGCCCTTTGATTTCGATCTCTCGCTCAGCGCACTTACCCACGGCCAGCTCCGTGGGATCCATAGTCCCTATAACGGCGACGCTGTCAGCCAGATGGTGGCGTGGAACACCCTTGACTGGCGCATGATCCATCACGGTCAGTTCCCACTCTGGAACAGTTACTCCGGCCTCGGGATGCCCCAGTTCCTCAACTTTGAATCCTCGGTCCTCAGCCTTCCCGATCTGGTCAGCTACCTCTTTCCGCTCAATGCGGCCTTCTCCGTCGTAGTGCTGATGAAGTTACTCATCGCCGGCTCTGGCGCCTACCTCCTCGCGCGCGTGCTCCGTCTCCGCCCCACCGCTGCTCTCTTTGCGGGCGTGACCTTCATGTGTTCCGGGGCCTTTGCCAGTTGGGTGACCTGGCCACTCTCCGATGTCGCCGCGTGGAGCGGATGGATACTCGGCCTTGCGCTGCTCGTTCTGCGACGCGAGGGTCCGCGGGCGACCCTCGTTGCACTCGCTGTTGCCGTGGCATTTTCCATCTACGGCGGTTTTCCGGAGGGCAATGTGCTCTTTGGCATCGTCGCCTTGGTGGTGTTGGTCGTCTATCTCGCCCTCACCTGGGTGCAGGATCGCTGGCTTCCGGTTCGCGCCATGGTGCGACTCGTGGGTGCATCAGCGGTGGGTATCGCGTTTGCGGCACCTCTCTGGCTTCCTGGCCTACAGGTGATTGCCGCGGCGCATCGCACGAGCGAGGGCCACTATGCCGCACTGCCGCTGCGATCGATGCCACTGCTCTTCTCGCAGGGGTTCTATGGACTTCCCTTTGGTTCGAACGACACGCTCTTTCAGCTGCATCACTGGAACTACTACGAGACGGTTGCCTACGTCGGCATCGTCGCTTTAGTACTCGCCCTCCTCGCAATCTTGGGAGGTTGGCGCGAACCGATCGTCGTGGCGCTCACCACCGCACTCGTGGTTGCGGTCGGAATCGCCTATCAGCCGGCTGATTTTCACCCCCTGCAGAGCCTGCTCAACTCCTCACCGACATTGGCCGCTGTGCGCTTTGAACGGATCCGAGTGTTTGTGGACTTTCTGCTTGCGATTTTGGGTGCCTATGGTCTGCACTATCTCGTCGTGCGCTTCGAGACGGCAGGTGCACGTCGTCGATTTGGCCTGTCCGCCACTCTCGGTGCCGCGCTCGTTTCCGTGAGCGCGGCACTCACGTTGCACGAGCGGCTCTCCGGTATCGCGCGCGCCGAGCGGATTCACGCGCTGATCTGGCCTCTCGGCCTCTCGGTCGTTCTCATCGGCGCCGCCCTGGTCACGCTCGTACGTCCGACACCACGCAGAGCACAGCTGGTCGCCGGGGTTCTCCTGCTCGCAGAGACGAGTTTCCTCGTGTTCTCTGGTGTCGGGCTCTATACGTACACCGCGAATGTCTTCCCCACGACACCTGCGGTACAGGCACTCGCCGCGCGCGTTGGCGGAGCACTCGTCGGTCTCGATGGCGGCAACACGACGAACGTGCGGGCATTTAGCCACATCGGCTTCTATCCCAATGTGAATATCGGCTATGGGATCCGTCTCTTTAGCATTCATGACCCACTGATCCCCAAAAGTTACTTTGCCTCCTGGCCCTTTCCCAGTGCCGCGCCTGAGGCCGGGGGTGTCGGCCTCTTTGTGCCGGCGATCAACTCCGTTCCCCTTGCGCAGCGCTACGGCATCTCCTATGTGCTCGTTGCCCCAGGCCTCTCGGTGCCGACCGGCATGGTGCCGGTGGCCACGATCGCCGGCGAGCGACTCGTCGCCGTTCCTGAGTCGACCACATTCTCCTATGCGAACCCGCGCACGGGCTCCGTGTCACGGCTCGCGCTCGGCGCCAATGGAGCTGCGACGATGGTGGCCAAGAGCGCATATGTAAGCGAGTTTGTCTTTCACCTCACCTTCCTTCCGGGTTGGCATGTCACGGTAGATGGGCGTCCGGCCACGCTGCTCACCGTAAACCACGTTATGTTCGGCGTCGTGTTGCCCGCGGGCACACATCACCTCTCGGTGAGCTACTGGCCTCGCCGTCTCACCGAGGGGATCGCGATCGCGCTCATCGCCCTCGTGCTCCTAGTTCTGTCCGTCATGGTGCCGATGGTGTCATCGCCAGCGTGGTTATCGGTGCATCATCGAAGAGGTGACCACACGATGATCGAATCGACACCAGAGGTCGATCGCAGGTGAAAGGTTGGCGCGCGCAACCGTGCGCCTACCAAGTGCCTCGGGGATGTGGTTACACTGGTAGGGAAGGGGTTTACGTACCGCAGTTTTTGCAAGCACAACATCCCTTCCCGGCGGGAACGTCGGGGGTCGACGGGTTTGAAACCCGCAACGGCCAGGAAAGGAGGGATTGTTTGTGGCTACAGGAACTGTGAAGTGGTTTAACCCCGATAAAGGGTTTGGATTTATTGCACAAGATGGTGGCGCAGATGTTTTCGTGCACTTCAGTGCGATCGAAGGCAACGGCTACCGCAACTTGAACGAAAATGACAAGGTTGAGTTCGAAGTGACGCAAGGGGCTAAGGGCCCCAACGCCGCTAACGTTCGCGTTATCGGTTAGTTCACTTCACGTAACGGAGTAATCCGTAACCAAAGTGTCAACAGCCCCACACAGAGTGATCTGTGTGGGGCTGTTCCAATTTGTGGCTTAGTCACTCGCGTGTGCATCTCACGACCACCGTTACGGGGCCCGCAACACGGTGCAAGCTCTCGCCCGATGCAATCGCGCGTGCGGTCGGGCCAATACCACCGTTGGCGCGGTACTTAAATTAGCTCCGTACTACCGTGGAGGGTGTCCACGCGATGGCGGGGCGGTGTAAGGGAAGAGTGATGCTTCCACGAGGGGTGCCGTTCACTCTCTGTTGTGAACGCGTGGCCACGATCTGTGGCCAACGTGTCTCAGACCGAGACCGGCTGTGCCAGCGCGTCGAGAGCTACGTGTGTCTCCGCAAAGATCGCCTTGAGCTCATCGGCGCTGATCAGCGCTCGGTGGGGCAGGACGGAGAGCAGGTTTTGGATGGGAAGTGCCACCGACGGATCGATCTCGTTTGCGATCGACCAGATTCCCAGAAGTGGGTTGATGACACGGCTTGCCGAATTCACTCCATCACCATGAAGGGCGAGGAGTTCTGCGATCTCCCTATTCAGACGCTCAATCTCTTGGGTCATGTAAATCACATCCTTCAGTTGGGCTATCGCTTGTCCTACGGTATGACACTTACCACGATAGGTCCGGTCAGGGGACGCTCCGTCATATTGGGTAACAATTGATCAGACGTTCACAAACCTCCCCACCGCAGGGGAGGAACGCTTCTGAGTCCATGGCGCCGACGATCTCGCGGGTCTTCGCGGGCCGTCTACGATGTCAGCGCACCAACTTCACGGCGAACCGACACTCTCGGCCACGCGGTGGTGGCATGTGCGCCCGGGTAGCTCAGGGGTAGAGCAACGCACTCGTAATGCGTAGGTCAGGGGTTCAAATCCCCTCTCGGGCTCGTCTATTCATCAAAGGTGACGCCGGTCTGGCGAGCACACCACCCAAGGAGTTGCTCCTGTAGCGCGGGATCCTCCTCGCGACCGCGCCGCTCACTCGGACGCTCACGGTGATCGAGGAAGAGCCCGGTCGTCGCCGGTGTACCGGGTCTCACCTGCTCGGTATAGACCTCGCTGAGCCAGAGGATCGTCTCGGCACCCTCGCTCGGTGTCCGAAGCAGGGGACGGAGGAGTCGCGCAAAGCGGGGAAGGCCCCGCGTAAGTCCTGGTGTATCGACCCAACCGGGGTGCATCGCATAGACCCGCGCGCCCGTGCCACCGAGTCGATGCTCGATCGCCGGAGCGAGCGTGATCTGGGCACGTTTGGCACGCGCATAGGCGATCGTTCCGTTGTAGCTCTCCCGCGTCATCTCCAGCATCGCGAGGTCGAGCCGTTGGGTATATGCACCCCCGGAGCTGACCAGGATAAAAGAGCCACCCTTACTCTGCGCCAGGAGCTCCGAGAGTCCATTGGCGAGGAGATAGGGAGCGAGGAGATGCGTCGCGATTGTCTCCTCCGTACCCGAGCTATTGATGGCGTAGTCATGGCGCAGGATTCCGGCGCTATAGACCAGCGCGTGGAGGCGAGGAATCGCACCGCAGAGGTGGGAGGCGAGCGCGGTCACCTCATCGCGCTCGGCAAGGTTGACGAGAGAGATCTCGACGGCGCTCGCGCCATCTTTCAGCAACTCTTCGCGCGCATGCGCTGCGCGCGTCGCATCCCGTCCAATGAGGTGGAGGTGAGCGCCCAAGCGGGCGTATCGGTGCGCACTGGCGAGGCCGATCCCCGAGGTTGCGCCCGCGACCACCACGTGCGCGCCAGGCAACGGCGCCGAGATCTCAGGCCACCGGTAGAGGCGGCTTCGCAGGAGGCAGCCCGATCGCGCGAAGCTGGGAGCGATGAGGAGCTCCATCGATCGGTCGATGGCGTCACGTAGCGGCGTGCTCCTCTCTTGGATCATGTCGCCTCGAGCTCCCGCCTTAGCCCGATCTCCGCGCGGCGTCCGATCTTTCGCAGGACAAAGAAGAGTGCCCCGTTGGCGATTGCTGCAAATCCGCGAAAACGCAGCGTCGCCTCGTAGGTGAACTCTGCGTGATGTACATCCAATGGGCGAATATCGATGGTGTCGCGTGAGTAGAAGTTTTTCGTAATCGCCTCGAGGACAACCCGTTCGGAGGGGATGAACTCGATGATGGTGTAGTCAAAGGTCGTGGTGCCTCGGCGCGCCGCGATCTCCAACTGATACCGACTACCCAACTGGGGGACGCCGTCACCGTCGAATGAGGCCGAACGCACACTTGGATCCCAAAATTTTGCGTTCGAAAAGGTTGCCAGATAGGTGAACAGTGCGGAGGCACTGAGTGGCGCCCGTATCGTCGTGAGGTATCTCGCCATTACCTCGCTAACTTAGTGTGACCGCGAGCTCGTGCAGCCAATGGAGAGTGAGGGGATGCCCCGATGAGAGTTGCCGTTGTGGGTAGTGGCATCTCTGGCCTCGTGGCGGCTTGGCGTCTGAGTGAGGCGCACGAGGTCGTGCTCTTTGAGCGCGATGATCGCTTTGGCGGCCATGCGGACACTCACCTCGTCACCCTTCCCGAGGGAGATGTCGCGGTCGATACCGGGTTCTTGGTCTTCAACGATCGCACCTATCCGCACTTTTGCGCGATGATCGAAACGCTTGGCATCCCCTGGCGATCGAGTGACATGAGTTTTGGCGTTCGCGACGAGCGCAACGACCTTGAATGGCGCGCGACCTCGTTCTCGACATTTTTTGCCCAACGACGCAACCTTCTCCGTCCTGCGTTCTGGCGGATGCTGGTGGAGATCGTGCGGTTCAACCGCCTCGTCCGCGCCGAGCTAGGTGCACTTACCGAGAGCACTCGCACGCTCGCGGACTTTCTCTCTCAACGCTCGTGGTCGCAGGGGTTTTTGGAGTGGTATCTCATTCCACTCGGTGCCTCGATCTGGTCGGCAGATCCCGCAACCTTTACCCAGATGCCACTCGCTACCTTCGCGCGGTTCTTCGATCGCCACGGATGGCTGACCTACCGTGAGCAGCCGACCTGGCGCACGATCGAGGGAGGGTCCCGCACCTACGTTGATCACCTCATCGGCGCGATCGAGGCGCAAGGGAGCGCGCGACGTAACACCGAGGTAACAGGAATTCACCGTACCTCTGAGGGTGTCGAACTTTCGCTTGCGACGGGGACAGAGACCTTCGATGAGGTCGTGCTTGCGACGCACAGTGATAGCGCGCTCGCACTTCTTTGCGATGTCACCCCGTTAGAGCGCGAGGTGCTCGCGGCCATCCGATACCAGTCAAATAGGGCGACGCTGCACTGCGACACTTCGCTCATGCCGCGCCATCGTGCGGTGTGGGCAAGTTGGAACTACCACGTCACCCGTAGTCGTTCTGCTCTGCCCACCCTCACCTATTGGCTCGATCACCTGCAGGGACTGTCGACCTCAGTGCCTCTTCTTTTGACGTTGAATCGATCCGAAGAGATCGAACCAGATCGGATCTTTGCTGAGGTGGAGTATGCCCACCCCATCTTTGACGCCGCTGCCGTAGCCGCCCAGGCGCGGTGGCATGAGATCAATGGCCAAAATCGGACCTGGTTCTGTGGTGCCTACTGGTTCTATGGGTTTCACGAGGATGGCATGCGCAGTGCACTGCGGTGTGTTGAGATGATGCGCGGCCGCCGATGAGCTCACTGCCATCGAAGAACGCCGTCTATGTCGGCGAGGTAGTTCACCGACGCCACGGCCAGGGTCCGACGCACCATCTCCGCTATCGCGTCGCGCTCGCCTACCTGAATCTTGATCATGTCGAGGAGTTCATGGCAGCGAGTCCGCTCTACTCGGCTACGCATATCGCGCCGCTGTGGTTTCGGCGCCGGGACTTCTTCGGCGACCCCGAGCGGCCGCTCTCGCGCGCTATCGCCGATCGGGTCGAGGCGGAGACCGGTGTGCGCCCGAGTGGTCCGATCGTGATGCTCGCAAATCTTCGCAGTTGGGGTTGGCTGTTTAATCCCATCACGATCTACTACTGCTTCGATTCTGCAGGGAGAGAGGTAGAGCATCTGCTCTTTGAGGTTGAGAACACCCCGTGGCACGAACGTCTCGCTTACTGCATCGGAGCGCCGGGAGCGCACCGGGTGGAGAAGCAGCTGCATGTGTCGCCCTTTCTCCCCATGGGTCTTGGTTATGAGATCAGCTACAGCGCGCCGGCGGAGCATCTTGCGATCAGCTTCTCTGTCATGCAGGGAGCAGAAGAGGTACTGCACGCCTCAATGGCGCTGCGATACCTCGGCGGCGACCGAAGGTCACTCGCGCGACTTCTCTGGGCGGTCCCGGCGATGACATTTCGTGTCTCGTGGGGGATCTATATCAGTGCTCTGCGCCTTAAATTAAAGGGCGCGATCTTTTACCCGCACCCTCGGCGAGAACCAACGGGCGTCGGTCGAACAGGAGAGGGGAGAGGGGATCATGGCTGAGGAGCTATCCGTGCGTGAGATTGAGGCGACGCATCTCCTCAATCTCGCGCAGCGTGCGCGCCTGACAGTGGTCCTCGATCGCCTTGCGCGACGTCTCCTCTTGAGCCTTGCGTACCGTGGCAGGGGGCTCGCGCTCGACCTCGTGGAGGGCGCTATGGTCACCTCGCTCGGTCAACCAGCTGAGGCAACGATCACCATCGTCGATCCACGGTGTTGGGGATCGATGGTGCGACACGGCTCGCGGGGACTCTGCGCCTCGTACGCCGCGGGATGGTGGGAGACAGAGGACCTCACCGCCGTACTCCGGGTGCTCTTCCATCGCCTCGATCGTTCTCGCGCTCGCCTTGACCGACTCGCGAATTTCGCCCTGGTGCGGTCGCTTCGTGATCTTCTGCACCGCTCCGGTCGGCCGGGGCGACACCAGGACCGTCACAACATCTCGGCACACTATGACCTCTCCAACGATTTCTTCGAGTGTGTGCTGGACGAGACCATGACATACTCCTGCGCGATCTTTCCCCGCCCGGAGAGCACGCTGGTTGAGGCGCAGCACCATCGGATCGATCTCATGTGCCAACGCCTGCAGCTTGGTCCGACGGACCACCTGCTTGAGATCGGTTCGGGATGGGGCGAGTTCGCCGTCTTCGCCGCAAGAAATTATGGCTGCAGAGTCACCACGACGACGATCTCGACCGAGCAGCTTGTCTATGTCAAGGAGAAGGTGGATGTTCACGGACTCTCCGATCGGATCACGGTATTGGGTGCGGACTGGCGCGACCTCACAGGAAGTTTTGACAAATTAGTCAGCGTTGAGATGATTGAGGCGGTTGACTGGCGAAACTATGAGGAGTTCTTCGCCAAGTGCAGTGCGCTCCTCCTTCCCGGCGGGCTCGCCTGCATCCAGGCGATCACGATCGATGATCGTTCCTTCGAACGCGCGAAGTATCGCGAGGACTTCATCAAGGCGATGATCTTTCCGGGGAGCTGTATTCCCTCTCTCCGCGCGCTGCGTCGTGCCATCGAGCGAGCGAGTGAGCTCACTCTCGAGGAGGTGAGCTCGATCGGTCCCCACTATGGAGAGACGCTCCGTCGCTGGCGTCGTCGTCTTCACGACAACGCCGAGCGGCTTGATGCGTTGGGCACCCCCCGTGAGCTGCAGCGGCTCTTCGGTGCCTACCTCAGCTACTGCGAGGTCGGCTTTTCCGAGGGGCACACGGACGATGTACACCTCGTCCTCACGCGCGGAGTGGAGCGCAGAGGAGATGCTACGCGTGGCTAATAGTTAGGGTCTTTTAACTTTAGAGGGATGACATTTATTCGCAGGTCACAGCGTGCAAAGTTTCCTGCACGGACAAATACGTAGGCTAGCGTTTAGGAAACTTGCACCAATCGCAACAATGAAATGGGGGAAAAGGTCTCTTATGTTTCTTCAGAACCTTGTAGGTGGTCTGACGGCATTGGGGAACACACAGGGTCTGATCTATCTCTTTGGTGGATCTTTGATCGGTGTGGTCTTTGGCGTTATTCCGGGGCTTGGTGGCGCGGTGATCTTGAGCATCATCCTCGCTTTCATCTATCACATCTCCCTCACGGGAACGATCTGTCTCTTCCTGGCGGTGCAGGCGGCGAGTTATTACAGCGCCTCGGTGACCTCCATCCTGCTGAACACCCCGGCGCACCCCGAGGCCTTCGCAGTGACCTTCGATGGCTTCCCAATGGCCCAACGCGGCGAGGCGGGGCGAGCGCTCGGCATTAGCGCAACCGCGACCTGTCTTGGTGGTTTGGTCGGCTGTGCCGTACTGGTCGGCTTTATCCAGATCGTGAATCAGCTGCCGCTGATCTTCCACCCACCAGAGTTCGTTGCCCTGGTGCTCATCGCCCTCCTCTTGGTGGGAACGCTTGGTACCGATAAGGTCTCCAAAGCCATCGTCTCTGCCGGAATCGGCATCGTGCTCTCCGCAATCGGCACCGACCCCGTGACCGCGGTCCAGCGGTTCACCTTTGGCTCCGTCGCACTGATTAGCGGTATCTCGCTCGTCTCCTTGGCGCTTGGGCTCTTCGCAGTGCCACAGATGATCCTCATCTTTGGTACGGCGACGACGATCGCCCGACAGGACATGATGGGAAATGAGGTCGAGGCTCAGGAGGCGGTGGGACTCCAGAAGGGCTTTTCGAAGCAGATCCTTCAGGGAATGGGTGAGGCGGCGACTCACTGGGTTGCGCTCATCCGCGGTGGTCTTATCGGTGTCATGACCGGCGTCATCCCGGGAATTGGTGGGTTCGCTGCCAACTTCCTCTCCTACGGAGTCGCACAGCAGACGAGTAAGAACCGCGCGCTCTTCGGTACGGGTATTCCGGAGGGCATCATCGCCCCGGAGGCCTCCTCCCTCTCGAAGGAGGCGGGAAGCATGATCCCGATCATCGGTCTGGGTATCCCCGGTGGCGTCGGTGGTGCACTGTTCCTCGCCGCGTTGGTGATCAAGGGTGTGCACGTCGGTTACGGCTTTAACACCCAGTACCCCACGCTTCCCTACGAGATGATGTGGGTCATCGCGCTCGGTGGAATCATCGGAACGGCCATCGGTCTCCTTGCCTCTCCGCTTCTCGCACGTATCACGCTGGTTCCGGGGCCGCTGTTGTTGCCCTTCATCATGGTGCTCTCCGCGCTGGGACCATTCGTCGCTGATATCTCCTTCTTCACTGTCGTTGAGGGACTTGTCTTTACGATCGTCGGATTCCTGCTGCGCAGGTTGCGCTACTCGCTCGCCGCGTTTGCCATCGGTCTCGTGCTCGGACCGACACTGGAGAACAACATCTTCTTGACCCATGAGGTCTTCCCGGGCTGGTCCTTTGTGACCGCGCGTCCCCTCGCAGATGTGCTCTTTGCGATCGCGATCGGCGTCATGATTCTGAAGGCCGTGCAGCTCCGTGGTGATGCACGTAAGGCGAACCCTCCGATCGAGGAGGAGGACCCGATCAAGCGTGCCGAGATCGAGGCAGCGCGCTTTGCGAAGCAGAACCCTTACCCCCAGCTGGCGATGCTGACGACGCTCGTACTCTTTGGCCTCAGCCTGACCATCGTCGTCTATTCGCTGGTGGAGTTCCGCTGGAACTCGGCGCTCTTCCCGGTATTGGGTGGCGGTATGGCAACGCTAGGTGCGGCCTGGCGCGTTCCGCCAGATATCGCTGCCTACATTCACTACCTCAAGATCCGCAAGGTTTTGAAGGCCGATCGACTGGCAGCTATCGCGCCACTACCGGAGATCGATGCGAAGACCGGCAAGAAGCCACTGCCGACCATCGTCGAGAAGATGTGGGGCTGGAACGGCCAGTACACCCGTGAGACCTTTGGAATCGCGATCTACTGTGCGCTCACCGGCGCGATGTACGTCTTTGGTTTTCTCCTCACCGTCCCCGTCTTTACGGTGCTCTATGGCATGTGGGCGGCCCGTCGCGTGATGCCGAGCGTCACCAAGCGGATCATCTACTCTGCGGTAGGAGCTGGCGTTCTCTGGGGAGCGACCTATGAGATGTTGAACCTCTTGCACCTCACCTTTACGGCGATGATCAACCTGTAGCACTTCGCCACGGCACGCATACAGAGAGCCCCGGGCGATAAGCCCGGGGCTCTCTGCTGTGCACGGCTGATCTTGGTGCATCACTCGCTGGCAGTTGCATCGAACAGACCAGGAGGAGTTGGCCGGGAGGAGATAGTCAATCTTTGGGCGTCAGCACCCCGACAAGTTCTACATGTTCGGTCATAGGAAAGAGATCGAAGGCGCGAAGTGAGCCAAGCTCCCATCCAAGCGAGGTCGCCGTAGCGACATCGCGCGCGAAGGTTGCGGGATCACAGGAGACATAGACGATTCGTTGGAGTGCAGGCGCCATCTGACACAGTGCCGAGATGACCGCTGCGCCGGCTCCCTCACGGGCGGGATCGAGCACTGCGACGGTGGGTGGCTGTCCGAGCGAGGTGATCGTCGCTGCGGTGACGGAGGCCTCCATCACCGAGACCATCGAGAGGTCAGCGGTGTTGTGTCGTGCATCGCTACAGGCCCGTCGATCGCGCTCGATCCCGATCACCTCGCCCGCGGATCCAACCGCGCGACCCAAAAGTGCGCTGAAGAGTCCCGCTCCACAGTAGAGATCGAGTACCCGCGCGCCACCGATCTCGCCCGCCCCCTCGAGAACTGCACTCGCCAGCGTGGCGGGCGCACCGGGATGGACCTGCCAGAAGACACCCGGGCTAATGGTGTAGCGCCGTCCAAGCACCTCCACCGCGACTCGCCCTCTACCGATGTGGACCTCTCGGTTGATGACGAGGTCGGCCTCCATCCGCGGAACGGCAGCGATCGGTCGCCGTCCGGTATCGAGATCGAGCACCTTGCTCTTTCCATCAGGGGCAGAGAAGGCATTGATCTCGCGCACGCCCGGCCAATGCTCCTCTTCGACGCCGATCTCGGTGACCTCGGGAGTTGCGAGGAGGCAGTGGGTGATCGGTTCAAGATCATGCGAGCGATACCGGTGAAGGCCAACGATGCCCTCCGGATTAACGCCATAGCCGACCCGCGTACGCCAGGCGAGACCCTCTCGGTCACCGGGGACCGGTTCGACGACGACACGTCGCGAGAGACCGGCGAGGCGCGACAGCTGCTCCTCGATACGGTCGGCCTTCACCCGGCGCTGTGCGGAGAGGGCGAGGTGCTGGTAGTCGCAGCCGCCACAGCGCCCCGGCCCCGAAAATTCGCAGGGGGGAGTGACTCTGTCGGAGGAGGGCTCCATGATCTCGATCGCGTCCGCTCGCAGATAGTTGCGGGTGACCTCAGTGATCCGAGCCCGCACCAGCTCTCCCTCGATCGCATGACGGACGAAGACGACACGTCCATCGGGTGCTCTGGCGACGAAGCCTCCACCGGCGCAGACCGTCCCCACGCGGAGTTCGATCATCTCACCGAGGCAAAGGTCTGCCTGCGTGTCCGGTCTCGTGTCGGACCTCACATCCTCCTGCGGCTCCATTAGTTCGCCGAACAGACGGAGTTGGCGCTGATCGCTGCATCGGGGCGGTCGAGCTCTGCTGGCCAATACTCTCCAGTGATCGGATCCATCTTGTAGGCGATCGGCGTTGACGTGGAGTGGGCGATGGTGCGGAGAGATCGCAGAAACGTCTCGACCTCGTCCGGGGTAGTCGAGATTCCCGTGGAGGCACGCACCGCTCCGGGCAGGTTGGCACGGAGGTGATTGCGTGCGTCGTGACGAAAGCGCTCTACCGCTGCATCGGAGAGTCCCAGCAGACGGACGAGATAGGGGTGGGCACAGAAACAGCCGTTGCGTACCCCGATGCCGAACTCCGCGCTCAGTCGGGCCGCGACGAGCGCGTGGGGCATGCCCTCGACCACAAAGGTCGCGACGGGAAGGGTGTCGGTCGCCAGCGCGGGACCCAGAAGTCGTAGGCCGGGGATCTCTGCGATACCACCACGCAGCTGGGCGGCGAGTTCGTCATCGTGGGCGCGGATTGCACCCATACCGATCGACTGCAGGAACCGTGCCGCCGCGCCGAGCGCTACGGCACCGACGACGTTCGGTGAACCTGCCTCCTCGCGATCTGGCGGTTCGTTCCAGACGACCTCATCGAGGTCGACTAATTCCACCGCACCACCGCCAGCGAGGAATGGGTCGCCCTCCCGGAAGAACTCGCGCGGACCGATCAGTACTCCTGCGCCATAGGGTGCGTACATTTTGTGACCACTAAAGACGAGAAAGTCAGCGGAACGGGGAAGGGACCGGTGTGGCGCGAGCTGTGCAGCATCGACGAGGACCGGTACGCCGAATTGGTGCGCGATGGAGATGATCTCCTCGATCTCCGGGAGCCAGCCAGAGACGTTAGAGGCACCAGTTATCGCGAGCAGCTTGGGTCGTGGCGATATCTCGAGAGCAGCGCGCACTTCAGCGGCGGTGAAGGTGCCCGCCGCATCGCACTCGATGAAGCGACGACGTGCCACGCGGCCCCAGGGCAGGAGGTTCGCGTGGTGCTCCACGACGGTGGTGAGCACGGTGTCCTCGGGATCAAGTCGCATCCGATAGGCGAGGTGGTTGATCGCCTCGGTCGTATTGCGACAGAGAATGGCGATGTCATCCGTGCTGGAACGGCCGGCAAAATCAAGGATCGCCTCACGTGCTGACTCATGTGCGGCGGTCGACCGTTGAGATTTAAAACCGGTGCCGCGGTGCACGCTGGAGTACCAAGGGAGAAATTCTTCAACCGCAGTAGCTACCTCGGGGAGTGCACCGGTCGAGGCAGCAGCATCGAGGTTGACATAGGGACGTTCGTTGCCATCGAGGCAGGGAACGAGAAGCCCGTCACCGACGAGCCGAATACCGCGGACACTCACGTCGCACTCCAATCGGGGTCTGAGAACACCCCTGCATCTTGTCAGCTTCCCAGCGGGCTCATCTCGCAGCGCCCGCCCGCCCCGCGGAGGGCGGACAATCTGCCGATGGCGGTGTCAGTTTTGCAGGGTTGAACCCCTATGATGAGAGCCGGGAGCACGGCAGGCAACCATTGACCTGCCCGATGCTTTGGAGATCGCGAGTCCGCGAACCTGCCCACCACGATGCGGTGCATCTGAGTAGCGCACTGTATCGATTCCGTCTGGCAGAGAGAACGTAGGAGAGAGATGACAACCACCCCTGACTTCAAGGTCGCTGACCTTTCGCTCGCAGCATTTGGGCGCAAAGAGATCGAGCTCGCGGAGAACGAGATGCCCGGCCTCATGGCGATGCGTGCTGAGTTCGGTCCCATTCAACCCCTCGCTGGCGCGAGGATCTCAGGATCACTACACATGACGATTCAGACCGCGGTTTTGATTGAGACTCTTGTTGCACTCGGCGCGGATGTGCGTTGGGCCAGCTGCAATATCTTTTCCACCCAAGATCACGCAGCCGCGGCGATCGTCGTAGGAGAGGGATCGCCTGAATCTCCCGCGGGTGTCCCGGTCTTTGCCTGGAAGGGCGAGAGTCTGGAGGAGTACTGGTGGTGCACCGAGCAGGTGCTCTGCTGGCCCGACGGTGGTGGTCCCAACATGATCCTCGATGATGGTGGCGATGCCACGATGCTCGTGCACAAGGGAGCAGAGTTTGAGCGTGCCGGCGTGGTGCCAGACCCATCCACCGCAGACTCTGAGGAGTTTGCTGTGGTCCTCTCGCTCCTGCAGCGTTCACTTGCTGAGGACGGCAGACGCTGGAGCGAGATCGCAAAGGGAATTGTTGGCGTTACTGAGGAGACGACGACTGGTGTGCACCGTCTCTACGAGATGTTCCGCGAGGATCAGCTCCTCTTCCCGGCGATCAATGTGAATGACTCTGTGACAAAGTCAAAGTTCGACAACCTCTATGGCTGTCGCCACTCACTGATCGATGGCATCAACCGTGCGACGGATGTGATGATCGGTGGAAAGGTGGCACTCGTTGTCGGATTCGGCGATGTCGGCAAGGGCTGTGCCGACTCACTCCGCGGTCAGGGAGCGCGCGTCATCGTGGCGGAGATCGACCCCATCTGTGCGCTGCAGGCAGCGATGGAGGGATATGAGGTGAAGAGCATCGAATCTGTCGTCGGTCTGGTCGATATCTTCGTAACGGCAACGGGAAATCTCGACATCATCACCGTCGATCACATGGCGAAGATGAAGCATCAGGCGATCGTCGGCAACATCGGTCACTTCGACAATGAGATCGATATGGCAGGCCTCGCTGCCTACCCGGGAATCGAGCGCATCAACATAAAGCCCCAGGTCGACAAGTGGGTATTTCCTGACGGACACGCGATCATCGTCTTGAGCGAGGGACGCCTTCTCAACTTAGGAAATGCGACAGGACACCCGAGCTTTGTAATGTCGAACTCCTTCACCAATCAGACGATCGCACAGATCGAACTATTCACCAAGCGCGATGAGTATCCCATCGGCGTCTATGTGCTGCCCAAGCTCCTCGATGAGAAGGTCGCGCGTCTGCACCTCGACGCGCTCGGCGTGGAGCTCACCCGTCTCACGGAGCGCCAGGCGGCGTACATCGGTGTATCGCCCGATGGCCCCTACAAGCCGGAGATGTATCGCTACTAAGGGTCGCGAACGAGTCCTTCCCTCTCGGTGGTTCGCGCGCCGAGATCGGTTGTGCTCGCATAATTCACCGATGGCAACGCCCCGAACCGGAGGGCCGGTTCGGGGCGTTGTTGCATCGATGGGGTGCGTTGGTGCACCACACGGTCGGTCGCTAGGCGCGAGCGATCACGGTGTCCATGAGCGTCGCGGAGTCGACCTCGCCCTCACGTTCTGCCCATGCCACAAACTGATCCGGACGGATCAAGATAAGCCCCGTCTCGTACTTCGTCCGGTCGCCCTCTGCGGTGTCATGGATCACAGTGAGCGGAATGTTGCGCTCATCTGCCGCTGCGATAATTGCTGCGACTCGCGCCTCGTCAGCGTCGAGCGCGAGCAGGGTGAAACGATCGATGCGGAGGTGGTGGTAGATGTTGGAGCCGTCCGTCAAGGTGCAGGGAGAGAGGTGATGACCTGCACGCGCGGGATGCTCGTACTCACCGTGCACGCCCGGTGCACCCTCAGCGCCGACCACGATCGATGAGCCCTGGTAGTTGACCTCGTAGGGCCACGGCTTGGTGGCATCCTCGATCCGCTGCTGCCAGGCACGCTCGAAGTCCTCGCGGTCACGCTCGGGATTGTGCGCGCTGAGCCAAGCACCATCGCGCTGCACACCACCAGCGATCACTTCCTCACCGGTCTGGAGGAAGACTGGGCGACGCTCCTCGGTGTAGGTATCGAGCAGCGCCTCAGATCCCCAGCCCTCGAAGATCGCACCGAGCTTCCAGCCAAGGTTGGTGACGTCCTCGAGGCCGGAATTGAGTCCGTGGCCTCCGTAGGGAGGATGGCTGTGTGCGGCATCGCCAGCGATAAAGACCCGGTTCTTGCGGTAGGTGTCGGCGACCTCGATAGCCAAGTTCCAAAAACCGAGGTGCTCGAACTGAGCGTCGAAGGTCATACCCGCTGCCTCATGCATCGTGGCGAGCACCCTGTCGGTGTCCTTTGGTGTGAGATCGGGATCGACCGGTGCGTGAAAGAAGAAGGTACCTGCTTCGACACCGACGCGGCCGAAGAACTGCCAGGCCCCCTGATATCGCTCGTTCAAGATGAGGAAGGTGGTCTTCTCGCCAAAGCGTTCGAGAGCAACGTTGAGTTCATCGGATTTAAAGACGGTGAGGCACATCCGGTACCCGAGGTTGGTGCCGTGTCGCTCGATTCCCTGCTTCGCATTCGTGATCGAACGAGTGCCATCACAGCCGACGGCGTAATCTGCCGCGATCTCCATATCCTCGTAGGGCCAGACCTCCGAGGAGGCGCTAATGGTGACTCCATCCTCGCTCTGCTCGACGTTCTTTACGGTGTGCTCCCAGAAGAAGGTGACGTTTTCGAGCTCTCCGGCACGAGCACGCACGACCTCTTCGGTGAGGTACTGGGGCAGGCGCTCATTCTTCTCGTAGAAAAAGGGGTCAAGGAGCGCACGCGCCTCGTTGTTGGGATACCAGTAATCGCTCATGGCGTTGTCATAGATGAGCACGCCACCGATCTTGTAACCGGGGGGGAGGAGACGCGCCCTGCGGATCTCGTCGACACAGCCCCAAAAGTAGAAGTGTTCAAGGGTCCGGAAGGTAAGGCCCTGACCCTTTGGGATCCGACCCACATCGCGGTGTCGCTCAAGTACCGCAACCTTGATTCCGCGCATTCCGAGATCGATGGCGAGTGACACGCCCACCGGCCCGCCACCAATAATTGCTACCTGATACTGCTCGGCCATGGGGCCCCTCCTCAGTCAAAGACGACACGTACGTTAAACGACCGCGGCGAAGCGGATCGTCTTGCGCCGTGTCTCATGGTGCCCCCGTAGTGAGATTAGCGGTATTTAGGTAGGGTAAGGAAGTGCTTTTGCTCACCCACTCCGCCCTATTTGGCGAGAGGTGCAGTATTCCTCGCCAAGGTGCAGGGCATTGTCATGCAGCGCCTGCGGAGACATTGCTGAGCAGAACCTTCACCCCCGGTGAGTGTGAGTGACCGATGGCAACTGAGGCAGAGCAGCCCCCCGTGGTCGCCAGCGCAATGTCACCACGACGTCGACTCGCGGTGATGCGCGAGGACGATCATGTGGGTGCCTCGCGCGGCACCATCTTCTCCATCTGTGCAGTCGCACTCTTTATGAGTTCGATGGACGCCACCATCGTCGCGACGGCACTGCACACGATCGATGGCGACCTCCATGCGACGATTAACTGGGCCGGCTGGGCGATCACGATCTATCAGTTGGGTTCGATCCTTGCGATGCCGCTCGCGGGGAAGATATCCGATCAGTTTGGACGTAAGCGGGTCTTTACCTTTGCGATTGTGCTCTTCACCGTAAGTTCGCTCATCTGTGGTTTTTCCACGGATATCTACATGCTGGTCGGTCTGCGTGTCGTGCAGTCGATCGGTGGTGGTGCATTTATGCCGAGCGCGACGGGGATCGTGGCTGATCGTTTTGGTCGCGATCGCGATCGTGCGCTGGGACTCTTCACCAGCATCTTCCCTATCGGCGGGATCATCGGCCCTATTTTTGGTGGTCTCTTTGTGACCTTTTGGACCTGGCGTGGCATCTTCTTTATCAATGTACCGATCGGAATCCTGCTCTTCTTTCTTGCCATAAAGCACATTCCGGAAACGACAAGGGAGCCCACCTCACGTCGCACCGATCTGCGAGGAGTGGTGCTTTTGGGTCTCGTCATCCTCACCGCGATGTTTGGTATTACCTCGCTCGGATCGGTCGGCGCGAGTCCGCTGGCGCCGACCTTTCTCGTTCCTGAGGCGCTGGCTGCGCTCTTCCTCTGGCGTTTCATCCGTCATACACAGCGCGACCCAGATCCCTTTATTCCGATGCGACTGCTGAAGGGTCGCGGCTTTGCCGTGATGAATTTCTTGAATTTCCTCTATGGCACCGCGGCGCTCGGTTTCTCGGCGCTGGTTCCCCTCTACGCGGTGGACCGGTTCCATCTCTCGCGCCTCGATTCGGGTACCTTGCTCACCGCTCGAGGTGTCGGGATGATCTTGGTCGCCGCCGCGGCCTCCATGATGTTGCGAAAGACCGGCTACCGGCTTCCCATGATCGTTGGGTTTACGCTCATCACCCTGGGACTTTTGATGATGTCGGTCGCTCCCCGATTCGGCATTGACGCGTATGTCTGGCTGAGCGTGAGCGCAGCGATCTCCGGACTTGGCACCGGTATCTCTGCGCCCGCCTCAAACAACGCGATAATGCAGCTAGCGACCGATCAGGTAGCGGCGATCGCTGGGCTGCGCGGCATGTTTCGTCAGTCGGGTGGCATCTTTGCCGTCTCGATCGCGACGGCAATTTTGAACCGTGCGAGCCACCCGGGGCTCATGCAGGCGCATATATTTTGGGTCTTTGCGATCGTGATGACGCTGATCGCTACGCCACTTGTCTTTGTCATCCCCGATCACAAGGGTGAGTGGTAGGTCACTATTGCGTCGGTGAGTCGCTAGTCTCGATTCATGGCCGACCAATCGCGTTTTGGTGAGGAGGCGATGGTCTACGCCGATTCGCTCTATGCCTACGCACTGCGGATGACGCGAAACCCTCCCGATGCGGAGGATCTCTTGCAGGAGACCTTTCTAAAGGGCTTTCGCAGTTACGCCAGCTTTACGGAGGGGACGAACCTTCGCGCCTGGCTCTTTCGCATCATGACCAATAGCTACATCAACCTCTACCGGACCCGTCAGCGCCGTCCCGATGAGATCGGGGTCGATGACATTGAACGCCTTGCGCTCTTCCGCGAACTCGGCTCGCCGAGCGCAGAGGACTCTGCGCTCGAGCACTTCACCGATATCGAGGTCAAGATGGCCCTCGAGTCACTGCCTGAGCAGAACCGAAATGCAGTGTTGCTCGCTGACGTGGAGGGGTTCTCCTATAAGGAGATCGCCGAGATCACCGAGGTCCCCATCGGCACGGTAATGAGCCGACTCTCGCGCGGACGCGCGGCACTCGAGCGAGCGCTTGCGGATTTTGTGAAACATCGCGTAGAAAATGGAGCAAGCGCATGAACGCCACCACGTTCTCGCTCGCACGGCTACCTGAGGAGGTTCCCTCGGTATGAGTTCAGACCCCGCGCCATCAGTAAACCCATTCGAGTTCAACGCCTGTGAGGAGACGATCCACGAGATCTATCACTTCTTAGACGGCGAACTCACCGAGGAGAAGCGTCGCGTGATTGAGACGCATCTCAGCCAGTGTCAGCCCTGTGACTCGGTCAAACGATTTGAGGTGGAGCTACGACAGGTCGTCGCCGATCGTTGTCGTGAGGAGGTTCCAAAGGATCTCCGCGAACGGATCGCCCGTCTCATAAACCATGAGCTGGACAACGCGAGTTCTGCCGATGGTGCGGGACCTCGGCGCGAGGGCAACGCCTCGGCACACTGAGGTGGCCGGGATTGCTCGATCACAGGGTGCATTTTTCCCCCGTTGGCACGCCGCGTTTTGGATCCGGCATCATGGCGCGCTTGGTGAGGTGATCGCGGTGTTCGCTACGGCTCCGCGACGTAGGCTCAGGCCGTGATGAGAACCAGCGCGGAGCGAAATAATCACCAGAGGGGTGATCCCTTCATCGATTTTGATCGAGCAAAGCGCACGGCCCGTGGAGCGCTGCACTACAGCGTCGTCCTCCCGGGTGGCGCGATGGGACTTCTCACCCGTGACTTTGACGATGCGACCGAGCTCGCCTATGAGCGCGTCAGCGTCTTTACCGGTCTCTCGGTCGCGACCGGCGCGCCGCCGGTTCGCGTCATGGGGCGTGCTGCTTGGGTAGAGGCGAATATCGACTCCCTTGCGAACTTGATGGGTCAAATTGAGCTGCCAACGGCACTCGCTGGCTCCGCGAACGCCTTCACCCGCACCAGCTCGGGGGTGGAGCTGGGGCTGATGTTCTCCTGGCTCTCCCAGCGAGTTCTTGGTCAGTACGACATGCTCGGCGAGGGTCAGCAGGCGATCTACTACCTCGCGCCCAACATCTATGGCATAGAGCGGCGCAACGGTTTTCCCTCGGAGGAGTTTCGCCGCTGGATCGCGCTGCATGAGGTGACGCATCACCTGCAGTTCGCAGGGGTGCCCTGGATGCGCGACCACTTCCTCGACCTTGTCGGTCGCGCCGCACGACTTGGATCATTCGATCAAAAGGCGATGACGGTCGCGCTGTCGCGTGCACGCGAGGCGCTTGCACGGGGAGAGAACCCCCTCGCTGAGGGAGGCGTCGCCGCAATGCTCGCCGGTCCGGAGCTGCTCACGGTCATGCGCGAGGCGCAGGCGATGATGAGTCTTATGGAGGGTCACGCTGAATACGTGATGTCACGCGTCGCCCCCGATCTTGTTCCCTCGGCAGATCGATTTGCTCGAGTGCTCGATGACCGTCGACGACATGCCTCTCCAGTAGCACGACTGCTCCAGCAGGCGTTGGGTTTTGAGGCAAAGTTGCGACAGTACCGAGAGGGTCACGCCTTCTTGGATGCGGTGGTGGCAGAGTGTGGCGAACCGATGCTCGCTCGACTCTGGGAGCGTCCCGAGAACCTCCCCACCAGCGAGGAGATCTCCACACCTGCGCGATGGACCGCACGGATGACGGGAGCCGCGCACGGAGGGAGCAGCGCGCGTGCTCTTTCCTGAGGCGACGACCGAGCTACTCGCGCGCTGTCACTTTCCTCCCGCTGGATCACCACTCGACTGTGCGGTCTCTGGCGGAGCTGATTCGGTCACACTGATGGCGCTGGCGATCGCGCATGGCTGCAAGGTGACCGCGTACCACGTCGATCATCAGATCAGAGCTGGCTCGCAGGGGGAGGCCGGAGTCGTCGCTCGGGCGGCCGAATATCTCGGCGCCGCATTTGTTCCGCTCGTCGTTGCCTGTGCGCCCGGCCCTAACCTCGAGGCGCGCGCACGTCGGCTACGCCATGGCGTGCTCCCGCCCGAGGTCGCTCTCGGCCATACCGCGGATGATCGAGCGGAGACGATGATCATCAACCTGCTCCGCGGTGCGGCCCGTGATGGTCTTGCGGGTATGCAGCCGGGACCACGTCATCCGATCCTTGAAATTCGTCGTGAGGAGACGCAGCGTTTTGCGCGATCGCTACGGATCGATCTTGTGGAGGATCCCTCAAATGAGGATCCTGCCTTCGTGCGTAACCGTGTGCGACACGAGCTGTTGCCACTGATGGGCGAGATCGCTGGTCGCGACCTCATCCCACTGCTCGCACGACAGAGTGAACTTTTGCACGATGAGTCAACCCTTCTCGATGAGCTCGCTGCGGCGATCGATCCCGGTGATGTGGGCGCGCTCCGCAGCGCCCCACCCGCACTTTCGCGTCGTGCGCTGCGCACCATGCTCCGCGATTGGTCACCAGAGGGGTATGTGCCAGACGCACGGGCGATCGAACGGGTCCTTGCGGTAGTTCGCGGTGAGGTGCTGGCCTGTGAGATCACCGGTGGCGTTCGGGTACGACGATCACAGGGCCGCCTCTTCGTCGAGCCGACCACGGAGCCCTCACCAGATCGGGTACTCGCGGAACCGAGCAACGTGATGACCGCCACTTTGGACGACGACTAAGGTCAGTCGAGTGACCAGCACAGAGCACGATCGACTCGCACCGAGCGACCGCGAGGAGTTTGACGGACTCGTCCTCGGCCATATCTTGATCTCCAAGGAGACGATCGCCGCGCGCATCGCAGAGCTCGGCGCGCAGATCACGACGGACTACGCGGGCAAGGCTCCACTTTTGATCGGAGTGCTCAAGGGCGCCTTCATGTTCATGTCCGACCTCTCCCGAGCGGTTGCGCTCCCGTTGGAGATCGATTTCATGGCCGTCTCCTCCTATGGAGCGGCGACCAAGACCAGCGGCATTGTGCGCATCGTCAAAGATCTCGATATCGATCTGGGCGGGCGAGAGGTGATCATCGTCGAGGACATCGTCGATTCGGGATTGACCCTCTCCTATCTGCGTAAGGGTCTGCTCGCGCGCAAACCGGCAAGCCTCGAGATCTGCGCACTTTTAGTCAAGACCGATGCTCAGCGGACACCGATCGATGTGGCCTACACCGGCTTTGAGATTCCGAACGAGTTCGTGGTGGGATATGGCCTCGATGTCGCTGAACGCTTCCGCAACCTCAGCGACATCTGGGTAGTCGACGAGGCGAACCCGAGGTGACCGAGCCGCACGGGATCGATCTTGCTCGAGCGGAGCGAGCGATCACGGAGCTGTTGCTGGCCGTCGGCGAGGACCCGACAAGAGAGGGTCTGCGCGCGACGCCATCACGGGTAGCAAAGATGTACGGCGAGCTCTTGGAGGGGATGGCAGGTGATCCCGCCACTCACCTGGAGCGTATGTTCCCCCTCGATCACGACGAGATGGTGATGGTCCGTGAGATCCCCTTCAGCTCGCTCTGTGAGCACCACCTTCTTCCCTTTATCGGTGTGGCACACGTGGCCTACATTCCAAATGCTTCGGGAATCATTACCGGTCTCTCCAAGCTCGCCCGGCTCGTCGATGGCTTCGCCCGACGCCTGCAGGTGCAGGAGCAGCTGACGATGGAGGTCGCCGATGCGCTCGAGGCAGCACTTGAGCCCCAGGGCGTCATGGTGGTAATTGAGGCCGAGCACCTCTGCATGACGATGCGAGGAGTGCGAAAGCCCGGTGCGACGACCGTTACCTCGGCGGTGCGGGGGGTCTTCCGTACCGACCGCGCCGCGCGGGCCGAGGCCCTCTCGTTCCTGCATCCCAGTAAATAACGGGAGAGGCATCGGTCCTCTGTCACGGCGGGGCACCACAGCGGGCCGCTGCGGAGAAAACTCGTGATTCTAAAGAAACACCCCTCGAATCACGAGGAAAGGGTCCTAATCTAAAGATCGTGCAAACCCTCGTCATGGGCGTCGTGAACGTCACTCCGGACTCCTTTTTCGATGGAAACCGCCATTTTTCGACCGCCGACGCGGTCGCTCACGCGGAGCAGCTCCTTGCAGAGGGAGCAGACATCCTCGATATCGGCGGCGAGTCCACACGCCCGGGCGCACTTCCCGTTGCGCTTGATGAGGAGCTCCGTCGCGTGATTCCGGTCGTCGAGGCGTTGGCCGGGCGGGTCCGGATCTCGATCGACACGATGAAGCCAGAGGTTGCTCGCGCCGCAGTTGCTGCTGGCGCATCGCTCATCAATGACGTCACCGCCTCGCTCGCACCGGTCGCTGCGGAGACGGGCGTTGGAATTGTGCTCATGCATATGTGCGGCACTCCTCAGACGATGCAGGAGCAGCCCCAGTACGTCGATGTGGTGAGCGAGGTAATCGACTTTCTTAACGAGCGCGCCGGTGCGGCGCGCGCACTTGGTGTCACCGAGCTCTATGTCGATCCGGGCATCGGCTTTGGAAAGACGACGGAGCACAACATCGCACTGTTGCGCGCGCTTCCCGAACTCGTTGCGCAGGGCACTCCAGTTCTCGTGGGTACCAGTCGGAAGCGTTTTCTCGGTGAGATCTCCTCCTTTGTGCCCGGCCAGATCCTTCCCCCCGAGGAGCGACTGGAGGGCTCGCTCGCGACCGCCACCTTTGCCATGTCCTGTGGCGTGTCGATCGTTCGGGTCCATGATGTACGCGCCACGATGCAGGCGGCACTCCTTATGGATGCACTTGCTGGTGTCAGTGGAGGTCTTCGCTGATGAAGGGACGCTGGGCTGCAGGCATCATGCCGCGCCACTTCACCTGGGTTATCGAGGACCGGCTTGCAGTCTGTGAGCGGCCCGGTGGCTACTCGCCGAACCATCGTAAGGTGCGTCGCCAAGAGGAGATCCTCTGGATCAACGCGCAGCGATTTAGCCGGATCATCTCGCTGCTTCCCTCTTCTCACAACCTCCACGCCTACGAGGAGCGCAACCTTCCCTGCGCGCACTTTCCGATCGGGGCGGTCGGTGATGCGAGCGAGGTGCTCGCTGAGCTCTATCCTGCGCTGCTCCACTGGTTGCGCGCCGGCGAGCGGCTCCTCATCCATCAGGAGGAGCTGGGCGAGACCGTGGCCGGCGTCATTGCGGGGTTCCTCTGCTGGGGTGGCGTACTCCCGGAGCCGCCACGCGCAATTTCTGCGGTCGAACAGCTGCTCGGCCGACAGCTCGGTGCCGCTGGACGGACCATCGTGGCGCTCTCGGCAAAGCTCCCGCCACCACCTGAACCGATGGCACCATTTTCCAGCCCAACCTCTCGTCCACAGGCGACGAGTGAACCGACGGAACCGGGCACTCTCTCCCGATGAGCGACGATGACCGGATCGAGATCAGATCGATCAGGGTCGAGGGACACCATGGTGCACTCCCCGGTGAGCAGAGAGATCCGCAGCCCTTTGAGATCGATCTCGACCTCTTCATGGACCTTGCACCTGCGGCGCACTCCGACGAATTGGCGGACACCATCGATTACGGCGCCGTTGCGCTCACTGCCGCTCGGATCGTGCGTGAGGAGCGCTTTTCGCTGCTCGAGGCGCTCGCGGGTGCGATTGCGACTGAATTGTTGTGCGATGAACGTCTCTCTCGGGTGAGGGTGTCGTTGCGCAAGATGCGCCCGCCGATCCCTCTCACCATGGGGAGCACCGGGGTCACGATCACCCGGGGCCGCACCTGATGCCTGCGTGTGCACTTTTGAGTCTCGGTTCGAACCTTGGCTCGAGGTGGCACCATCTCAGCGCCGCCGTGAGCGCGCTCGCGAGGGAGGACCCCGCACTTGCGTGCTCCTCGGTCTACGAGACGGCGCCGATCGGCGGACCCGCGGCGCAGGGTCGCTATCTCAACGTCGTCGTTTCGCTCACTACCGACCGGACACCCGACGGACTCCTCGACCTCGCACACGAGCTGGAGGCGACGGCTGGTCGCGTGCGTCAAGAGCGCTGGGGCGCACGCACACTCGATGTGGACCTGCTCTGGTTCGAGGGCGTAGTGAGCAAACGCCCTGAGCTCACCCTGCCCCATCCGCGGTGTGGCATGCGCGCCTTCGTCCTTGTGCCTCTCGCCGAACTCACCGGTCGTACGCCGCCGGTTCCACCGATCGATGCGGATCTTCTCGTGGAGCTCGCCGGTGCCAAGTGGCGTGATCGTCTGCGCGACGATATCGACGGGGTGCGCCGCGCCGGTGTGTTGCTAGGGAGCGCTGCATGACCCTTCCGGTGCTGCGCACGATCGAGGAGCTGCGTGCGCGCCGTCGCGACCTTGTCGACGTTGCCTTTGTGCCAACGATGGGGGCGCTCCACCGTGGACACAGTTCGCTCATCGAGCAGGCAGCGACCGATCACCGCGAGGTCATCCTCTCCGTCTTTGTAAATCCGCTGCAGTTTGGCTCCGCGACAGATCTCCTTCACTATCCCCGCCGTCTCGAGGCCGACGCACGTCTCGCCGAGGAGGCGGGTGCGACCTATCTCTTTGCACCGAGCGAGGAGGCGATGTTTCCCTCAGGTCCTCCGATGGTTACGGTCGACCCTGGTCCACTCGGTGCGCTCCTTGAGGGCAGCTCGCGTCCGGGGCATATGGCGGGCGTCGCCACGATTGTCACCCGCCTCTTTGGACTCGTGCAGCCCCAGGTTGCCTATTTTGGCGAGAAGGATTTTGAGCAGCTGACGCTGATCCGTCGCCTTGTGGTCGATCTTGGACTCGGTATTGAGATCGTGGGAATGCCGATCGTGCGCGAGGCCGATGGACTCGCACTGTCGAGCCGCAACCTCCGTCTCGATGCCATCGAACGGTCTCAGGCAACGGTTCTGTCGCGCGCACTCCGTGTGGGCGCGGCCGCAGTGGCACAGGGGTGTAACTCACTCGCCGAACTCGAGGCGGTCATGGCTGGCGTGGTGGCTGGAGAGTCTGGAGTTGCGCTCGATTATGCAACCGCACGCGAGGAGTCGACCTTCGCGCTCCCGAGCTCATTCGAAGCGCCACTTCGACTGCTCATCGCCGCGACGGTGGGTCCCGTGCGTCTCATCGACAACGTTGCGGTGCATCGGTAGAGCGACGACCACCGCCACGGTGATCGCCACCATCGTGGCGCAAGGACGGTGTTGGCCTCCGGTCGCGATGTGGTCTGCGATGATGGAGCGCCAAGGTCGACCGGTCTTGGGCAGCTCGCAACAGTGACGTCGCTACGCGGTGGATCGGGTGCGGTGGAGATCTATTCAGGAGAGGTGAAACGATGACCAGACGTAGCGACCTACACCCGCCGCTCGCGGCGATCCGGCCCATCGTGACCCTTGCGCTGGCCGAGGATATCCTGCCCCTTGGTGATCTCACCGCATCATTACTCGACGCGGACGACCAGGGTTTCGCGCGTTTTGTCGCTCGCCGTCCCGGTGTGGTCGCCGGTCTCGCCACCGTGCGCGAGGTACTCGCCCAGGTTGACACGGAGCTGATTCTGACAGTGGTACTCGACGATGGAGAGTCGGTTGAGGCTGGTGGCGTGATCGCCACCATCGAGGGCCCCTTCCCCTCGTTGTTGACCGCAGAGCGCACGGCGATCAATTTCCTCTCGCATCTCTCGGGCGTCGCCACGATAACGCGCCGCTACGTGGATATCGTCGCGGCGGCAAACCCAGCGGCCCGTGTCTGGGACACACGCAAGACCACGCCGGGACTGCGCTCGTTGGAGAAGGCGGCGGTGCGCGCCGGTGGGGCGGTGAACCACCGCGGCAACCTCTCCGAGGGGATCCTCATCAAAGACAATCACCTCGGTGCACTCTCGATCGCGGAGGGCGTCGCGCGCGCGCTCGCGCGTTGGCCGGGTCGGATGGTGGAGGTGGAGTGCGACCGTCTCACACAGGTTGGTGAGGCAGTGAATGCGGGAGCAACGCTGATCCTCTGCGACAACATGTCGCCAGAGGAGGTCGCGGAGGCGGTCGCAATCGTGCGACGTCATCCCCGGGGTGTGCACGGCTCCTGTCTCATCGAGGCCTCTGGAGGGGTGACCATCGACAACATCGCGGACTACGCCCGCGCCGGTGTGGACCTCATCAGCTCCGGCGCACTCACGCACTCCGCGCCGATACTCGACATCGGCCTTGATCTTGCGGAATAGCACGATGGTGTCATCGAGGCGAAGGGATGGGGTCGCGTGCTGTTGACCATAGATGTCGGCAACACACAGACGGTGCTCGGTGTCTTTGCGCCCGAACCGCGCGATGGCTTCGTCCGTGATCACGCGGCGGGTGAGGGTGGTGGCGAGGGAGGTGTTCTCGCGCTACGAGAGCCGGGAGAGATGCCAGGACTGTTGCACCATTGGCGCGTAGCGACGGCACGCGAGCGCACCGGTGACGAGTGGGCGTTGCTCATCTCCTCGCTCCTTCGTGCCCGTGGTCTGCACCTTTGGGGACTTGAGGCAACACCCGAGGGCGCTGCGATAACCGGCGTTGCCCTCTCCTCCTCCGTACCATCGGTGACCGCGGCGTTGCGAGTGATCTTCACCGAGCGACTCCGTGTGCCGGTCGTCATCGTTGAGCCTGGGATCAAGACGGGGATGCCGATCCTCTATGAGAACCCACGCGAGGTCGGCGCTGATCGCATCGTGAACGCTGTGGGCGCACTCGACCTCTATGCCGCACCGATCATTGTGGTGGACCTGGGAACGGCGACGACCTTTGATGCGATCTCGGGTGGTGGCGAGTACCTCGGTGGAGCGATCGTGCCGGGGATCGAGATCTCGATGGATGCGCTCTTTCTCCGAGCGGCTGCGCTCCGTCGCGTAGAACTTCTCGCGCCACGCACGGCGATCGGGCGCACCACCGTCGATGCGATGCGCTCGGGCGCGATCTTCGGTTACGCCGGCCTCGTCGATGGCCTTGTCGCGCGCTTTGTCGAGGAGCTCGGTGCGGCAACGGTGGTCGTCACCGGCGGCCTCGGTGGGCTGATCGCACCCCATGCGCGAAGCGTCCATCACTACGAGCCGTGGCTTACGCTGCATGGTCTGCGTCTACTCTTTTGGCGCAATTGCGACGAGAGTGGAGTGCAGGGATGAGCGAGGAGAACGGCGCCGCAGGGGCCGATGAGCTGATGGAAACGCCAGAGGATCTGGCCTCTGCGGCCCTTGTCATCCCCTATGTGTTTCCCGATTCTGTCCCGGCAGGCGGGGTGGCCGAGGGGTATGCGCACCTCGCTCCCGGTGAGGGATCTGGCGTCACGGTTCGCGTCGCTGGCCGAATCATGCGCTCACGCCCACAGGGTCGAGTCGCCTTCGCCGAGCTTCGGGATTGGACCGGTGGCGTGCAGCTCTTTGCCATGTCTACGATCACCGAGGATTTTGCCGAACTCACCAAGCTCTCGCTCGGCGACTGGGTCGGTGTCACCGGCGAGATTGTGCGCACCAAGCGAGGTGAGCTCTCCATTCAGGTAGCGAATTGGTGCATGTTGGCTCGCGCACATCGCGGCTTTGGTGACAAATGGCGCGGCGTCAACGATGTCGAGCTGCGCTTTCGCCAGCGCGAGGTCGACCTCTGGGCGAACGAGGGCGTGCGGGAGAATTTTTTGCTGCGCTCGAGGATCGTTGCCTCGCTTCGGCGCACCCTTGATGAGCGCGGCTTTGTTGAGGTGGAGACGCCGGTACTCCAGCCGCTCGCTGGCGGTGCGAACGCGCGTCCCTTCATCACGCACTACAACGCGCTGCATGCGGATTTCTATCTGCGCATCGCGCCCGAGCTCTACCTCAAACGTCTCGTCGTCGGTGGATTCGAGCGTGTCTTTGAGATCGGAAAGGACTTTCGCAACGAGGGTCTCTCCCCCCGTCATAATCCAGAGTTCACCATGCTCGAGGCCTATCAGGCCTACGCCGATTACTCCGAGATGGCGGGGCTCATCGAGCAGCTCGTCGCAGATGCCGCACGGGCGATCTGCGGCTCTACCGTCATCACTCACGAGGGTCGCGCGCTCGATCTCACCCCGCCGTGGCGCCGAGCAACGATGGTGGAGATCGTCGCGGAGATCACCGGCGTCCCCTTTGATCTTGCGATGAGCGCTGATGCAGCAGCTACTCAGGCGGCCGCACTCGGCGTCGAGGTACCCGAGGGATCGAGCGTTGGTCGCTGCGTCTATGAGGTCTACGAGCGACTCGTGGAGCCAAAGATCTGGGGCCCAGTCCACGTCATGGACTATCCCATTGAGGTCTCACCGCTCACCCGCGAGCACCGTGATAACCCGGAACTCGTCGAACGAATCACGCCGGTGATCACCGGGCGTGAGATCGCTGAGGCCTACAGCGAACTCGTCGATCCAGAGGAGCAGCGCCGCCGATTTCTCGCGCAGGCGCGCCAACGCGAGGAGGGCGACGAGGAGGCGATGGCGGTTGACGAGGACTTCCTCCGCGCGCTCGAACATGGCATGCCGCCGAGCGGCGGCATCGGACTTGGTGTCGACCGACTCACCATGATCCTCACCGACCAGGCGAATATCCGCGAGGTGTTGCTCTTTCCGGCGCTGCGCCCACTCACTACGCATGCAGATGAGGGAGCAGGGGATGCAGCTTCGACAGCTGCAGTGGAGGTGATGGACGCGTCGAGCGAGCCGCACTCACGAGACCATATTGCTCACTCATGATCTCGTGAGTTAGGCCGGCGTCCCGCCGGTCGTGCGTGGCCAATTAGCTGACGAGCTCTCCAGTTAGCTGGCGAGCTCTCCGGTCGACTGTTCCAGATCCTCGAGAAGTGAGAGCGCGTAGTTTGCGAGCGCCTCTGCCATGGGATGTGGGCCGAGCTCCGCTGCGGCGGAGCAGGCCTTCTCTGCATAGTTGCGCGCAACTTCGGTCGCGAGCGCGATGCCAGAGGAGCGGCCGATCAACGCGCGAGCCTCAGCGATCTGTCCGGCGCTGAGCGGGCCTCCGAGGAGATCGGTGAGCTCCGCGGCGACGGTCTTGTCACCGAGCGCACGAAGCACCGGCAGCGTGTAGACGCCCTCGGCGAGGTCCTGCGCCGGCAGCTTGCCGAGCTCCTCCTCCGAGGCGACGATGTCGAACACATCGTCGCGGATCTGAAAGACCATCCCGAGTGACTCGCCATAGATGGTGAGTAGTTCGATCTGCGCGCGGTCAAGCCCCGCGGTGATGCCACCGATCCGACAGGCGGTGGCCATGAGCGCAGCGGTCTTGTCAGAGATCGCGTTGAGGTAATCCTCCTCCGAACGATCGAGTCGGAAGGCATCCTTTACCTCGGTGATCTGTCCCTGACAGAGGCGGGCGAGCGTCGATGCGAGAAGCTCCGCGACCTCGGTGCCGAGCGAGGCGGCGATCTCTGCCGATCGTGCGAGGAGAAAATCGCCGGCAACG
>CAIMWD010000038.1 GCA_903845085.1 uncultured Acidimicrobiaceae bacterium | reverse complement strand
GCAGATGTTTTACATAGCCAAGGACGTCATCTACCACAAGTCTGCCAAGCACCTTAGAGGAGTAGACGGCGATCTCAATAGTGCTATCTGGTTGTAGGAGGAAGTTCGTGGATTCAAGTGAGCCCCGCGACTTGTTCATATATCCTCCGAGCAGTTGAGACGTTTTCAACGGGTCCGCGCCGTATCCAACGGGATAGGTGAGATGGTGCTGGGCGACCGTTGATTGCGCATGTTCCTCATCGTCCGCTGATATCGCCACGACTTTGATCCCTGCCTCGGTGAACATCGGGAGGCGGCGCTGGTAGCTCGCGAGCTGCGCGTTGCAGTGGGGCACCATGAACCGCGATAGGCGAGGACAACGCCAAAGAACCCGCGAAGGTCTTCCGGTAGCACGAGGCGATTGCCACCGACCGCGTCCAGCTCGATCGCAGGAAGACGTTCGCCATTTTGTAACCGATTCATCGATCTCACCCCTCGTTTCAATCATGGAAGAGATGCGTAACCAAATACGGTGAGGCATCCAGATCGCAATAGTTTTAAAAAAACATCCGGCAGCAATTAGTGACAGGAACAGGCAAGTTCTTACTCCCGCGGAACTGTGTGTTTGCGGGAGCCGTGGCAGGGATGGGGCATCGAGTGTGTGGCGCAAGCGTGGCCATGACGAGACCCTGCTCCATCAAATTTTGAGCCTCCAAAGATCGATTGTAAATGAAATGGGGCGGTAGTTGAATGTTGTCGCGAAGAGATCGCGAGGTCGACAGATCCGGGGATGCAACTATGCCAGCGATCGATTTTTACGAAGTTGGGATGCCCTGTTGGGTAGATCATGCCACTCAGGACATTCTCCTTTCGAACGCCTTCTACGAGATCCTGTTTGGATGGGAGTCCGAAGATCAGGGCGAGGAACTAGGTCACTACACCCTGTTTCGCAAGGATGGAAAGGTCGTCGCCGGCAATTCGCCGATGATGAATGATGGGCAGACAAGTAGGTGGTCGACGTACATCTCCGTAGATGATGCGGATGCAACTATTGCGAGGGCCACCGCGGCCGGCGCAGTGGTATTTCTGCCCCCGATGGAGGTGATGGATCTCGGTCGAATGGCCGTCTTTGCTGATTCTGCGGGAGCTGCGGTTGGTCTCTGGTAGCCGAAGTCATTTCGCGGGGCGGAGCTCGGCGGCGAGGTTGGGGGTTTTGTTTGGACTGAGCTCAACACTCGAGACCTTGCAGCCGAGAGGGTGTTTTATCGGGCAGTCTTTGGATGGGAGCCCCTCGTGGCCGACATGGGCGCGATGTCCTACACAGAATGGAAGCTGGGGGATGACTCTATCGCTGGCATGTTGGAGATGCCGCAGGAGGCTCCTCCGGAGACACCGGCCTACTGGCTCACGTACTTTGGCATCGATAACACCGATGCCAAGGTAGAGCGGGCACTTGAGCTCGGTGGATCGGTGCTACTTCCGCCAACTGATATACCGCCCGGCCGTTTCGCGGTGCTCGCCGATATCGATGGTGCCCTCTTCGCCGTGATAACAACAGAGGCCTAGGAAGATTCTCGGTTTCGCGCGAAAGATTCAGCTCTGCGATTCTGAGATCAATTTTTGGCGAGAATCCGCGAGAACAGTTCTCTCGAGCCAAAAGGCGAGCAGTGTTCCGAGGCGAGCGGCGGTGGCAGAGGGTTCGCTTGTCCGCGTAACCCTGACACATCACATTGGTGGGCCAGGGGGGACTTGAACCCCCACGTCCTTTCGAACACAGGAACCTGAATCCTGCGCGTCTGCCTATTCCGCCACTGGCCCAGAGCAGATAGTCAGGTTAGTCCACGAATGCCCGGCTCATGAGAGCGCAGGTAGTGTGTCTGCCATGGGAATTGAGCAGTTCGAGCAGCGCCTTGAGCGACTCGTTGAGGGTACGGTTGCGAAGGCGTTTCGGGGACAGTTGCAACCGGTCGAGATCGGAAAGCGCGTAAAGCGCGAGATGGATCTGCACTGCATCGTTTCGATCCGCGGCCGCGTCGCTCCCAATAGCTTTGAGGTCGATATCTCCGAGGAGGATTTTGAGCGTTTCGGTTCCTTTCTCGACGTGCTCGCCGGCGAACTGGTCGAGGGTGCCCAAGAGCACGGTCGCGAGAGTCGCTACAAATTCTTGGGCCCCGTCGAGGTAAGTCTCGGCGTGAACCCATCGCTCAATAGATCCACCTTCAACGTTCGCGCAGAGATTGTGGAGGGCGACCTCTCTGTGGGTGGCTCCCTGGTACTGGCGGACGGACAGCGCATCGACATCGGCGATTCACCGGTTGTCCTCGGGCGTCTTGAGGACTGCACGATCATGATCGAGGATCAGCAGGCCTCGCGTCATCACGCACAGATACAACGACATGACGAGGCAGTTTGGGTCCTCGATCTCAATTCGACTAACGGCACCAAGGTCAATGGCGCGCGGATTACTCAACATCGTCTCGTCGATGGCGATGTCATCACCATTGGCAGCACCGCAATGCGTTTTGAGATGGACTAACGATGTCAAACGGCGTCCTCGAGGTTCTGAAGTATTTCTTTCTCGCGATTCTCTGGCTCTTCTTTATCTATGCGGCGCGCATGGTGCTCGTTGATGCTCGGCGCGATGGCCGAGCAAGCTCGCCTTTAACGGAGCATCGCGAGGTCGAGGAGCGACGCGATCCAGTGAAGCTTCGCGTGATTGAAGGTCCTTACCGCGGCGAGACAATCGAGCTGGCAAATGAACTCACCTTTGGTCGATCTGGTTCCTGTGACGTGAGCCTGGAGGGCGACACCTATGCGTCTTCGGTGCACGCTCGGGTCTTTGTCCGTGATGGTGAGGTAATTGTGGAAGATCTCGGTTCGACGAACGGAACGATGGTGAACCACGAGTTGGCAGAGGGCCCGGTCATTGTCGATCGCGGCGACGTCATTCAGATCGGCAGCACCGTAGTTGAGGTACGACGCTAAGCGTCCCCCCATTACTATGCCGACCTTTGCAAGCGCGAGCGCAACCGATGTTGGAAACTCCCGCGCGACGAATCAGGACTTTGTCTATGCCAGCGAGAAGCTCTGCATCGTCGCCGACGGCATGGGCGGACATGCGGGCGGAGAGGTCGCCTCGCGCTCAGCGGTTGAGGGCCTGATCGCTGCCTTCGAGGAGAGTGTGAGTTCACGCGGTCTCCTCGCCGGTGCGAAGCAGGTAAATCGGGAGATCTACGATCACGCCGATCGAAATGAAGAGTTGCGCGGCATGGGTACCACACTCGTTGCGATGGCGTTGGTGCCGACGCGAAGTGGGGAGCGGATCTCTCTGATCAACGTGGGTGACTCCCGCGCCTATCTCTTTGAAGAGGGCGAGCTCACTCAGCTGACGCAAGATCACAGCCTCGTGGAGGAGATGTTGCGTAACGGAGACATCACCCTCGCCGAGGCAGCAGTGCACCCCTATCGACACGTGCTGACCCGCGCCATCGGAATAGAGGAGCGAATCGAAGTCGACGCTTGGACGATTGATCCGATCACGGGGACTCGACTCCTTCTCTGTAGCGACGGGCTCACTAATGAGTGCACTGATGTGGAGATTGCGGAGATTCTTGCGACGAATGCGGTGCCCTCGGATGCCTGCTATGCGCTCGTTCGCCGCGCGCTCGATCACGGGGGAAATGACAATGTAAGTGTCGTCGTCGCTGACGTGGTTGGCTCAGTGGTGTCGGGTGGACGATCCCGTTCGCGACGGGGCAAGCGTCCCTCAGCTGCGCCACTCCCTGTCGTACCGGTAGCGATGACAACGCAACCTCCCACAACCTCCCCCGTTATCCCTGTAGCCACAGGCCCTGTGGAGGCTGCGGCGCTCGATTGGATGCCGACACCTTCGGCTCCTACCTCCGCGGCAACGGAGGCCGTCAGCGTTATCGCCCCGGCAAATTCGCCCCAGCGATCACCTCAACGCAGCGGTGGGGGACGCCGCCAACGGCGTGAGGCAGGCACTACGTGGCGCCCTCCCGGTGCAGTGGAGAACGCTCCCTCGATGCGCTCCCTCGGTGAGCAGTTGATCACCTTCCGCGTCGCGCTCTTTTGCTTCCTGATGGCGTTGGTGCTCGCTGGAGCGGTGGGATTTACGGTGTGGTTTGACAAGGCCACCTATTTCATCGGGATCGATCGCCAGAATGTCGCAATATATAACGGTCGACCCGGTGGCTTCCTCTGGTTTCATCCGACTCTGGTCCATCGTTATCCGCTGACCGTCGCCCAGGTTTTGCCGGCGAATGTCACCCTGTTGCGTACCGGAATGTTGGAGTCCTCCTATGGCACTGCGGAGACAGTGGTGAGCGCATTGACCCATGAACTCGCCGCGATCGCAGCGGTAAACGCAGCGACGAACTCGGGGACGGTGGCAAATGGATAGGCGTATCCGCATCATGCTCGTCGCTCTGGTTGCCTGTTTCATAGTGCTCTTCGTGCAGCTCAATAATTTGCAGGTGCGTCAGGCCAGTTCGCTCGATAATTCGCAGTACCAACCGCCGGCTCAAGGGGTGATCAATCCCAACGCCCTCCCACGAGGCGACATTGTGACCTCTGACGGCAAGATCATCGCAGAGTCAGGGCCAATTCAGGCGGGTGATAGTTATGGTCCAAAGCGGATCTATCCCTATGGGTCGCTCTACACGGACATCACCGGATACTTCGATGTCGTCGATACCAACTCCACGGGACTTGAAAATGAGTACAACGCCTATCTCGTAAAGCATCAGGCCACCGCGCACTCGCTCTCCGGGCTGCTCACCGAGCAGTCCGGCACCGGCACCGTTGCGACGACGATTAACTCCAAACTTCAGGAGGTGGCAGCAGCAGCTCTTGCCCCCTATTCGAACGGTTCGGTGGTGGCGATCGACCCCGCGACAGGCGCGATACTTGCGATGTACGGCAAGCCGACCTTCGATCCCAATCTTCTCGCCCAGCATTCGCAGAAAGCGGTGCTCAAGTACTTCAACTCCCTGAATCCAAGCTCATCCTCCTCACCACTCGTCAACGCACCGGTTGGTCGCACATACAACCCAGGATCGACCTTCAAGGTAGTGACCACCGCAGGAATCTTCGACCATGACCCCAGTATCGAGACGCAGATCTTTCCGCAGCAGACCTCGCTCAAGATCCCGCAGACACCGCAGCTCCTCCACAACTTTGGCGGAGAGCGCTGCGGTGGGGCGCTGGCAGAGATTCTTGCGGCCTCCTGTGACACCGCCTATGCGAAGATAGGCCTTGAGCTAGGCGCAAATGCGCTCGTCTCCGAGGCGGGCAACTTCGGTTTTAACCGAACGCCGCCGATAGATCTGCCCTCTTATGAGGTCGCAACGCCCTGCTTCCCACCGCTCGAGAGCAACCCCTACGCAGCAAGCGCCTGCTATCCCAAATCTGTGGTGTTGGCGAACCCGGTGATCCCCATTGGGCCGGGTAACCAACCATTCGTGGCGTACTCCGCGATCGGGCAGGGCAATGTCACCGAGTCGGCGCTGCAAGACGCACTGATCGCGGCGACGATCGGAGACGGTGGTGTCATGATGACGCCGCATCTTATGAGCGCGATCGTCAACAGCCAAGGACAGGTCGTCTCGATCTATAAGCCGACGCCCTATCTCACCTCAACGAGTCAGGGAACTGCGGACTCCGTGCGAAATCTAATGTTGGGGGTCGCCGCTGGTGGAACGGCCTCAGGACTCTTCCCGCCTAGTTTGAATGTCGCAGCAAAGACCGGAACCGCTGAGACCGGACTCTCTGGCTGCTCCTCGACTTGGTTGATCGCGACAGCGCCTGCCGGTCCCACCCAAACGCCAAAGATCGCCGTTGCGGCGGTGGTGCCGGCGGCCGCGGGAATCGGCTGTTCTGAGACCGGCGCAGCTGTCGCAGGACCGATCGTCGCGAAGATTATCGATGCCTACCTTCTGCCCTCGGCGGCCACGCATGGGTAGGTACCGGACATCTTTTCGCGCGCAGAGGCTTTTCGCGGCACCGCCGTCCGATTCTTCTCAATCAGATTGCGTAGGCTAGAGAGAAATGAGTCAGTCGACCCCCTCTATCTACAACGGCCGCTACGAGCTGCGGAGTCAGATCGCCCGAGGCGGTACGGCGCAGGTCTATCTTGCGCATGACATCCTCCTCGACCGTCCCGTTGCGCTCAAGGTCCTCTACCCCGAGCTCTCCGCCGATACCTCCTTTGTTGAGCGGTTCCGGCGCGAGGCACAGGCCGCCGCGAATCTCTCCCATCCCAATATCGTGCCGATCTTTGACTGGGGCGAGTCGGGAAATACCTATTTCATTGTGATGGAGTATGTGGACGGTGAGCCGCTCTCGGCGCTCATCCGGACTCAGGCGCCGATTGAGGCGGCACAGGCCGCAAATGCAGCCGCTGATGTCGCGAAGGCGTTGAGCTACGCGCATCGCCACGGTGTTGTGCATCGTGACATCAAGCCGGGCAACATCCTCATCACCCACGATGGACAGGTGAAGGTCACGGACTTTGGCATCGCCCGTGCTATCGGTGCCGATGAGCAGGCCACCCAGTCGGGACTCGTTATGGGCACGGCGACCTACTTTTCTCCAGAGCAGGCACAGGGCCTCGAGGTCGATGGCCGCAGCGACATCTATTCGCTCGGCGTCGTGCTCTACGAGATGGTGACGGGTCGTACTCCCTTTACCGGGGACACTCCCGTTGCGATCGCCTATCAGCACGTGCGAGAGCAGCCACCAACACCGCGTTCGATCATTCCCACGATCCCCTCCGCACTTGAGGCGATCATCTTGCAGTCGATGGCGAAGCTTCCCGCGGAGCGCTATCGCTCCGCCGATGAGATGCGGGCCGATCTCGATCGATTTGTTCGCGGCCAGACCGTGCTCGCGGCCCCACCACAGGAGGCTTACTCGGGACCCGCAACGGAGGTTATCAGCGCGAGGGACCTGCAGGATCGGCTCGCCGCAACTGCTCCTGCGGAGGAGCTCACGGAGCAAGAGCTCGAGCGTCGGGCCTCGAATACGCGACGTTGGGCGATTGGTGCGGGTGCACTGGTCATCGCGTTAATCATGCTCATCGTGTTCGGTGGACAGCAGCTTGGCTACTTTGGTGGGAAGCTCTACTACAACGTGCCCAGTGTTGTCGGGATGCGGCCCGCCGCTGCGGTACAGGCAATTAAGACGGCGAAACTCACGGTTGTGGAGCGCAACGTCGCTGGCACGGTTGCAAATGAACACACCGTGATCGCGCAGTCGCCCGATGGATCTGGGACGCTGCGATCGGGCTCCCCCGTCGTCATCATCGTCGCGGGAGCGGCACCCTCTGCGCGAGTGCCCGCGGTCATTACGAAGACAGTGACGGTCGCGGAGACACTTCTTACCCACGCTGGCTTCCGGTGGCTGGCGGTTCCTGTCGCCTCGGTGAGCGCCAACACCCACCAGAATGAGGTGATTAAGGAGAGCCCAGCCGGTGGAGTTCGGCTTCCTAAGGGGACGCTCGTCACGATCTCCTATGTACAGAACCACACCGTGATTGTGCCAAAGATCGCGAATGACTCACAGGTCCAAGCAGGTGCCGCCCTCGTGAAGGCAAATCTCAATGTCGGGACGGTAACGAACGCCTATAGCCCGACGGTTCCCTTGGGAGAGGTCATCTCCACCTCTCCCGCAATCGGTTCGACGGTCAAGCAGGGCGCCTCCATCGATCTCACCGTGAGCACAGGTCCCGGCGTCGTCGTCCCCTCACTTATCGGCGACTCTGAGGCTCAGGCAGTTGCCACGATCACTGGCCTCGGCCTCCGTGCGCAAAAGGGTGCACCGATCGGAGTGACGACCGCGGGTTACGTCGGCAATGTGGCCGCGCAGCGTGTCGTCGGCTCGACGGCGAAGGTTGGCGATCAGGTTGCCCCGAACAGCATCGTGGTCTACCGGATCGGCGTGGAAACAAACTCCGGGACCACGGGTACCTCTGGCGCTGGATTCCCCACGGCAACCGTGACCACCACTCCAAATCCCTTCGGCTAGTCCGCGGACGTTCGCGTAGGTGCAGAGCACCCGCTGGGGTGTCGTGAGCTCTCCGCTCCCCTCACGTCCGGTGCCGTCCACGCGGGGGTTATTTAGTGGTGGGTGCTTCGTGTGAGCGAGGCTTGGTGAAGAAAGTTACCGATGAGCGTATGTCCGGATCGGGTGAGAATTGACTCCGGATGGAACTGCACGCCCTCGATCGGCAGGGTGCGGTGACGCAGCCCCATTATGATCCCATCGGCGGTCGTCGCGGAGACGACGAGCTCCTCGGGGATGCTCTCGCTGTCCACAATTAATGAGTGATACCGCGTCGCCACCATGTTCTGGTCGATGCCGCGGAAGACGCCCTTTGCATCATGATGGATGACGGAGGTCTTTCCATGCATTACCTCCGGCGCACGTACAACTTCGCCACCGTAGATCTCACCGATGCACTGGTGGCCGAGGCAGACGCCAAAGACTACGGTGCCATTGCGGGCGAAGTGGTCGATCGCCGCACGTGAAATTCCCGACTGTTCGGGGGTGCCAGGCCCAGGGGAGATGAGAAGACCATCGGGAGCGAGCGCGCCGATGCCCTCGAGGTCGATCATGTCATTTCGTACGACAATCGGCTCTGCACCGAGCTCGCCGATGTACTGAACGAGGTTGTACACGAAGCTGTCGTAGTTGTCGATGACCACAATTCGTGTCTTCACCCCCTTGACGCTACCCGGATGATCAGTCCGCCGTTTACGGTGCAGGACGGCACCGGCACTCTCCGGGCGGTCGGGAGGGGAGCTAGTTTGAGGGGGTGGCAAAGAGTAGGCAGGGCAGTAGAAACAGAGCCGACGGCGTGCGCCAGCTAAAGGGAGGTCGTGCCACTCCCAAGGGTACGAATTCCAACTCGGTCCCCTCAGCGTCCAAGCGGTACACGCCGCCGGTGCCCAGAGAGGTCAAGCGCAGCCCTCGCTGGTATCCATGGATGTTGCTCAGTCTGCTCATCCTCGGCATCGCGCTGATTATCTGTAACTACGCCTCGCTGCTTCCTGCCGCACCGAGTAACTGGTACACCCTTGGAGGGTTGGGCTCGATCCTCGTCGGCGCTCTCGCAGCAACCTATTACCGATAGCTCGTACCCGCTCCGCTCGTACTGGATCTGGGTAACAGCCACAGGTGCCAGTCGCGCCTGCCAGTCCCGGATAATCGTTTCCCGATAGGGGAACGCGTCGAGACACGCTCGCCTTCCTTCGCGTTAGTGTGCCACCGTCTCACCGAGCGCACTGGAGATGCGTCCCGTAAAGGCCTCGTGCAGACGATCGACATCCACATCGATGACGCCCTCAACGAGCAGTCTTCCGCCGGTAGCCTCGCCGATGACGATGCCGGGAACACCGGCTGCCGTGGCGCGCGCGAGCAGCTCCTCTGCACGGGGAGTCGCAACAACGATGCGCGAGACGGACTCACTAAAAAGTTCGTGGTGATCGTTTACACCGTCCACGACACAGCCGATATTCGCGGCGATCGCCATCTCCGCAAGTGCGATGCCAATTCCGCCATCGGCGATGCTGTGCAGTCCGTGCACGAGTTCTGGCGCAACCGCATCACTGCACTCCTCGGCGACAAGAGTTGCGACGAGTGCGCAGAGACGAGCGTGAAGTTCAAGATCTATCGAGGGAAGTGCTCCTGAGCGCACTCCGTGGATCTCTCTCGCCCAGCGTGATCCTGCGAGTGTGCGTGACCACGTTCCAAGTACGACAAGCGCATCGCCCTCCTGCCATGCGCGTGCCGGTGGGCGGCGCCTCAGGGTTCCTGTTAGGCCGACCACGGCCACGGTGGGAGTTGGATCGATGTCGCGTCCCTGCGACTCGTTATAGAGCGAGACATTGCCGCCGACGACGGGAAGGTCCAGCGCTCGGCATGCCTCGGCCATCCCATCGATCGACTCCGACAGCTGCCACATCACCTCGGGATGGGTTGGGTTTCCAAAGTTGAGGCAGTTCACGAGTGCCTTGGGCGTTGCACCGACCGAGGCCACATTGAGTGCTGACTCTGCCACGGTGAGTGCGGTGCCCAGACGTGGGTCGATCGCACACCACGCCGGATTCGCGTCACTACTGAGGGCAAGCGAACGGCCATTCGCCGCTACGCCGGGGCCCGCAAGGCGCAACAGTGTGGCATCGGCCTCTCCGGGACCGAGAATGGTGTTGACGAAGAGCTCGTGGTCATACTGGGAGTAAATCCAGGAGGGATCGAGCAGCATCGCAACAAGATCTTCGCTGTAGGAGGTCGAGCGCAGCGTCTCGACCGTCGTGTCGATGAGACCCGACCGGTAGTTTGCTGGCTCAGCGAGAGGTCGACGATAGAGCGGCGCCTCATCTGCGAGAGATTTCGCGGGTACATCACAGAGCACCGGGCCGTCCTCACCCTCGGTGATGACGAGGTGGCCGACGCCACTCTCATCCACCTCGGTCACGCGTGCGATGACGGTCGCCTCAACCTCCCAACGCGCGCAGACACGTAGTACCTCGTCGAGCGATGAGGGCTCGATGATCGCGAGCATACGCTCTTGGGACTCACTGGTCATGACCTCAACCGGCGTCATCCCCGGCTCGCGACGTGGGATTGCGAGAACGTTGACCTCCATGCCAAGTCCGCCACGCGCGGCCGTCTCGCTGGTTGCACAGGCGAGACCTGCGCCACCGAGGTCTTGAATCCCAACGACCAGCGAAGCATCGAGGAGTTCGAGACAGGCTTCGATCAGGCGCTTCTCCTCGTAGGGGTCGCCGACCTGTACAGAGGGGCGCTTGGCACCGTCGCTCTCCTCGTTAAATCCTGCAGAGGCCAGCACACTGACGCCACCGATGCCGTCACGGCCGGTGCGCGAACCGAGCAGCACGCAGAGGTTGCCAATTCCGCTCGCTTGGCCGAGTACGAGACGCTCCACCGGAAGGAGGCCGAGGCAGAAGACGTTGACGAGCGGGTTCCCGCGATAACACGGGTCGAAGGTGATCTGGCCTCCCACCGTGGGCACCCCAACGCTGTTGCCATAACCACCGACGCCACGGACGATGCCGTCGAGGAGGTAGCGACAGTGCGCGTCGTCGAGTGGACCGAGAAAGAGCGGATCCATCAGGGCGATCGGACGTGCGCCCATCGTAAAGATATCGCGAAGAATGCCACCGACTCCGGTCGCTGCACCTTGATACGGCTCGATGAAGGAGGGGTGGTTGTGCGATTCAATTCGCAGCGCCACGGCGATACCCTCGCCGGCATCGATTACGCCAGCGTTCTCGCCGGGACCAACCAACACGTGCGGAGCGGTGGTAGGAAGCCGTCCGAGGTGAACCCGCGAAGATTTATAGGAGCAGTGCTCCGACCACATGACGGAGTACATCGCGAGCTCAAGATCGGTGGGTATGCGCCCCAATACCTCCATGATCGAGCCGTACTCTTCGTCGAGGAGGCCAAGGGGAATGTGGCGGGGATCGCGTGTGATCTCCCTGGAGATCTCGGTTGGGGACAACGCGTCGTGATCCATGAATTAGGCGCCGATCATGGTGGGGGACGCAGCGTTGGTGAGCGCCCATGAGAGGAAGGAGTCGAGAAGCACTCGGCCATCGGTGGAGGTGGCGAGCGCTGCGGCCGCGCGTTCGGGATGTGGCATGAGGCCGACAACGTTTCCGCGACGGTTGCTCACCCCCGCGATGTTGCTCACGGAACCGTTGGGGTTGTGGAGGTAGCGAAGCACCACCTGATCATTTTCCTCCAGCTCGGCAAGTGTCGCTGCGTCACAGTAGTAATTGCCCTCACCGTGATTGATCGGGAGTACCACTCGATCGCCACGTGCACACTTCGCGGTGAGATTCGAGTTCGAACTCGCCACCTCCAGAACCGCGGGCTCACAGAGGAAACGGAGGCCGGCGTTACGTTGCAGCGCGCCCGGAAGGAGACCCGCCTCGGTGAGTACCTGAAAGCCGTTACAGATACCGAGCACTGCACCGCCTGCGTTCGCAAAATCGGTGACTGCGCTCATGATGGGAGAGAAGCGGGCGATCGCTCCGCAACGGAGGTAGTCACCGTGGGCAAAGCCGCCAGGGATCACGACACCGTCGACGCCCCCGAGTTCGGTGGCGTCATGAAAGACGATCGTGCACTCTGCGCCAAGCGCGCCCAGCGCCTCAGCGACGTCGTACTCGCAGTTCGAACCGGGAAAGGAGATGATCGCGATACGAGCAGTCATGGGCGTAGGGTGACCGTGATCTCGTAACGCTCAATCACTGGGTTTGCGAGCAGTCGCTCGCACATCTGTGTCGCCGTCGCTTTGGCTACGGTCGCATCGTCAGCGACAAGCGCAAAGGTGATGGTCTTGCCGACGTGCACCTGCGAAGCGCCGCCAAAGCCGAGCGATCCGAGCGCGCGTTCGATGGTGCGACCCTCTGGGTCAGCGACGCCATCCACCCCTCGGATCTCCACGGTGATATCGAAGTTCATCGGCTCGTCCCCTGTCCCCACCAGTCGGCAAACTTGCGACCAGAGAGCGTCTCGTAGGCTTCGATGTAGCGCGCACGGGTCTCTTCAATCACCTGTGCCGGAATCGCGGGTGGCGTCGAAGCCTTGTCCCAACCGGTGGACTCTGCCCAATCGCGGACCGGCTGTTTGTCAAAGCTCGGGGGCGCTTCGCCCTCCACGACGCGATCGGCTGGCCAAAAACGTGAGGAGTCTGGCGTAAGGATCTCGTCACAGATCGCCAGCTTGCCATCGATGAAACCAAGTTCGAATTTGGTATCGGCGATGACGATGCCGTGTGCGAGTGCGTGCTCTGCAGCCTCGAGATATGCGGTGAGACAGATCGTTCGTGCCGCTTCAGCGACCTCTTCACCGACGAGTTCAGCGGCCTCGGCAAAGGAGATGTTGATGTCGTGACCCTCGGTCGCCTTGGTCGACGGCGTGAAGATCGGCTCAGGGAGGCGAGCGGATTCACGAAGTCCTGCGGGCATCGGTGTGTGATGCACGGTCTGGCTCGTCTGGTACTCCTTCCAGGCAGAGCCGGAGAGGTAGCCGCGGACGATGCACTCGATGGGGAGCATCTCTGCTTTGCGCACGAGCATTCCCCTACCGGCGACGCCGGGGATCTCCTCGGCTCCATCGGGAAACTTTGCGGGATCGGTGGTGATCAAGTGGGTCGGTGCAATGTGACGCAGACGCTCATCCCAGAATTCGGTCATCGCGGTGAGTACCGCTCCCTTGTCCACGATGGGCTCCGCGAAGACGACGTCGAATGCACTGATGCGATCGGAGGCGACCATGAGAAACTGATCCTCGCCGACGCCGTAGATGTCACGAACCTTGCCCGAATAGAGTCGCTCCAACATCAACCTCTGACCTCCTGTAGTGCATCGATCGTACGGTGGGTATGGGTGAGCGCGCGATCGAGGTCGAAGGCCTCGTCAAGGATCTCGCCGACACGCTCTCTACCCAAAAGGTCGCCGAGCTCCTCATCCGCCTCGAGGATCTCGCGGAAGGGGCTCCTGCGTTCGAACGCCTGGCGCGCATCGCGCTGCACGATCCGGTAGGCCTGATCACGGGTACAGCCAGAGGCAACGAGGGCGAGAAGCACCGGCTGGGAGAAGACCAGTCCGTATGAGCCAACGAGCAGGTTCTCTCGCATCCGTTCCGTGTTGACGACAAGTCCATCGATGAGCCGGGTCATGCGCCGCATGACGTAGTAGGCGAGCAGGCTCGCGTCGGGGAGGATGATCCGCTCGACGCTCGAATGGGAGATGTCGCGTTCGTGCCAGAGCGCCACATCTTCGAGTCCCGCCACGAGGTACCCGCGTAGAACCCGAGCCAGCCCGCAGAGGCGCTCGGAGAGCACCGGATTGCGCTTGTGTGGCATCGCGGACGAACCTTTTTGTCCCTTCCCGAAGGGTTCTTCCGCTTCACCAACTTCGGTGCGCGCCAGGTGTCGAATTTCGAGCGCGATCTGTTCCATCGTCGTGCCCGCCGCCGCACACGCGTAGAGAAGTTCGGCG
>CAIMWD010000037.1 GCA_903845085.1 uncultured Acidimicrobiaceae bacterium | reverse complement strand
GTCTCGTCGCCTACTGGTGCGGCGATACCACGGCGAGGGATGCCCGGCGTCTCTCGCTGAACCCACTTCGTCATATCGACCCAATTGGTACGGTTTTGGTCCCGCTCATCCTCATCGTCACCACTGGAGTGGCCTTTGGTTGGGCTAAGCCGGTACCGGTCAACGTCAATAGACTTCGTCATCCGCGAAACCAAGAGATCCTCGTCAGTCTCGCAGGCCCCGGGGTAAATATCGTCATCGCGCTGCTCGCGGGATTCATCCTGCACGCGACCGGAGATGCCGCATTTTTGAGCATCGCACCGCTCACGAGCTGGCCACTCGTGGATCAGATCCTGTTGCTCGCCGGGTTTACCAACGTGGTGATCGCAGTCTTCAACCTGATTCCAATACCGCCGCTCGATGGCTCAGTCATCCTTGAACGACTCCTCCCAGCCTCCGCACTTGCGACCTATTACCGACTACGGATGTTTTCTATGGTCTTCGTGCTGCTCATCGTTTTTCTCGCTCCAGGAGTTCTCAATAGCCTCTTCTCTTGGGCGGTGAACCTCTGGGAGTCGGTGGTCGGCATCTCACAGCTCGGCATCGGCTTCTAAATTCACGGCGGTCAGTTCCCAAAAGAGGGAGATCTGCTAGGAAGGTGGAGCAGATCCCAGGGGGGTAGCTCGTTCACGTGGATACAGCAGCAGTGGTTGACCTGGAGGGACAATTCGATGTCGTTGTCATCGGTGGCGGTAATGCAGCGTTAGTCGCGGCGATGTCCGCTCGTCACCAGACCTCGCGGGTGTTGCTCCTCGAACGGGCGCCACACGAGGTGAGGGGCGGGAATACGCGCCACACGCGAAACGTCCGCTGCGTGCACGCAGGTGCTGACGCCTATAACACCGGGAGCTATCTCTACGAAGAGCTGTGGGATGATCTCTGCCACGTAGGCACCGGGCCCTCGAATGAGGAGCTCGCTGCGTTAACGGTGCGCGAATCAGAGAGTGTGCCCCAGTGGATGAGCGATCATGGCGTCAACTGGCAGCCACCGCTCTCGGGAACGTTGCACCTTGGCCGAACAAATCGCTTCTTTCTCGGCGGTGGCAAGGCGTTGATCAATACCTACTATCGAACTCTCGCCACGATGGGTATCACGGTGAGCTATGACTCCTGCGTCGAGGAGTTCGTTGTTGAGGGCGATCGCATCACCGGTGTGATCGCCGTGGTCGCAGGTGTGCGCCGGCTGATCCGTGCCAAGGCGGTCGTCTGTGCCGCAGGTGGATTCGAGGCGAATATTGAATGGTTGGCCCGCTATTGGGGTGACGCTGCCTATAACTACCTCATCCGAGGGCCCATCTATAACGATGGCACGATCCTTGCCCAGCTCTATTCGCAGGGAGCGGCGAGGGCAGGGGAGGAGCGCGGTTTTCACGCGGTGGCGATCGACGCACGCTCGCCAAAGTTTGATGGAGGGATCGCGACACGCCTCGACTCGATACCCTTTGCCATCGTGGTCAACCGACGGGGCGAGCGCTTCTATGACGAGGGCGAGGATCTCTGGCCCAAGCGCTACGCGATCTGGGGACGCAATATCGCTCTGCAGGAGGATCAGATCGCCTACTCAATCTGGGATCACAAGGTGATCCGACAGTTTCTCCCTCCGATGTATGGCCCCGTAGTGGCGCCCACAATTGAGGGTGTCGCGGATGCCTTGGGGCTTGATTCCACAAAGATCGCAGAGACCGTCGCTGGTTACAACGCAGCGATCTCTCCGTCCGCGAAATTTGATCCGACCTGTCTCGATGGCGCTCGCACGCACGGACTGTCTCCCGACAAGACCAACTGGGCACAGCCCATCGACACACCACCGTTTTATGGCATCGCGATGCGCCCGGGAATCACCTTTACCTATATGGGTGTCCGGGTCGATTCCGCGGCACGCGTACTCCGTGAGGACGGAAGCGCCTTTGCCAATGTCTTTGCCGCAGGTGAGATCATGAGCGGCAACGTGTTGAGTTCGGGATATCTCGCCGGGTTTGGTCTCACGATAGGAAGTGTCTGGGGTCGCATCGCAGGGAGAGGGGCGGCGGAATATGTCACTCACTGACGGAGTCGCGCGACTGCGTGCCGAGACCGGAGTAGCCGAGCTCTTTGCGGAGGCGGAGCGGCAGCTCAATATCTGCAACAGCTGTCGTTTCTGTGAGGGCTATTGCGCGGTCTATCCTGCGTTGGAGCGGCGAAACGTCCTCACCGATGGCGATGTTGTCTATCTTGCCAACCTCTGTCACGACTGCCGCGCCTGCCTCTACGCCTGCATGTACGCCCCTCCCCATGAATTTGGAGTGAACCCCCCGGCCATACTCGCCGAGGTACGTCGTATGAGCTATGAGAGCTTCACCACCAAAGGCGCACTTGGGCGCTTTCGTCGAACTTCCCTTATGACGCCGCGCCGGCGACATCTGGTCTTGATCGATCTTCTGCTGGGGTTTTTTGGAGTTGTCGTTGCAGTTGCGCTGACGCATGGATTCGGGGCCCTCGTTCGCGCGCAGATTCCCACCGGCTCGCCCTATGCGGTGCTCACCTACCGCACGATCGTGGGAGTGTCTACTGGGGCCGCCCTGATTACGCTTGTCGTGCTCATCTCCGCAACACTCGATTATTGGCATTCAACTACGGGGTCGCTAACGGGACTCTTTGATCTTGGCGCCTGGGCGCGGGCGCTGCGCGATGGCGCCACTCTCTCCTACCTCCGCGGCGGAGCCGAGGGCTGTTATGTGAGGGAGAACCATGCGAGTAGCGAGCGGCGTGCCCTTCATCTCCTGGTCTCCTATGGATTCTTCGCCTGCCTCCTCTCGACGATCAGTGCCGCGGTGGAGGAGGACATTGTCGGCCGTGCACCGCCCTATCCGCTGCTCTCGGTACCGGTAATTCTGGGCCTCGTGGGCGGTATCGGTCTGGTCCTCGGCTCGCTGGGTCTCCTTCGTCTCAAGTCCACCCAGGACATCATTGCGACCGATGGACCGATGACCGCGATGGATCGCGGCTTCCTTCTCTCGCTCGCACTTCTTGGTGCAACTGGATTATTGACGTTGGTTACCCGCGATCGCTCCTTCTATGGATTGATCTTGGCCGTCCACCTCGGCGTGGTGTGGTCGGCGATCCTTCTTGCCCCGCTCTCCAAATTCGTCCATCTCGTCTACCGCCTCCTCGCCTTAGTACAGGATCACCGTGAACGTGCAGAGGAGGCGTTGGCGCTCGGTCATGGAGCGGGTCGCGGCTGACGGGCGGTGGCATCGGCAGGGATCACCTGTTGCTCGCCTGTCATGCGAGAGGCGCCGAGTACCGATAGACGGTGAGCGGCGCTCACGGCGCTAGCGCGGAGCGAGCAGTCCGATCGCTGATCGTGCGTTAAAGAGAGTGGGAGCCGCGAGCTCACGTGCCTTCTCCGCACCCTCCGCGAGCGCACCGAGGACGAGATCGCGGTCCTCGCGGAGCTCTTGCATCCGCTGTTGCAGGGGAGCGAGTTCGCCGATAAGTGACTCCGCTACGGCCGCCTTGAGCGTGCCATAGGAGGTGAATTCACCTGCGAGGAGGTCGGGGCTGCGGCCCGAAGTCGATGCGAGGAGTTCCAAGAGATTGGATATTCCAGGTTTATTCTCCGGGTCGTAGCGGACCTCGTTCTCATTGTCGGTGACCGCTCTCCGCACCTTTCTATCGATCTCTGCGGGGCTATCGGTTACGTTCACCGTGCCCTGGGGAGAGACTACCGATTTCGACATCTTGCGCCTTGGACTCTGCAGATCCATCACCCGTGCCCCAACGGGCGGAATCATCGCCTCCGGGATAGTAAAGACCTCTCCGTATCGAGCGTTGAATCGAATCGCGAGATTCCGTGCGAGCTCGAGATGCTGTCGTTGGTCATCGCCGACGGGAACCTGTTCCGCCTGATAGAGCAAGATATCCGCGGCCATCAGGACCGGGTAGGTGAGAAGCCCGACACGCACCGATTCCCGTGATCCGGCCTTGTCCTTGAACTGTGTCATCCGCAGGAGCTCGCCGTAGGAGGCCACACACTCGAGTAACCACGCGAGCTCGTTGTGTTCGTGCAGATGTCCTTGGACAAAGAGTGTGCACTCGTTCGGATCAAGACCAGCGGCGAGCAGGGTGACCGCGGTCTCAAAGGTGCGTGAGCGCAGCTCAGCGGGATCGATATCGACGGTGAGTGCGTGAAGGTCCACGATGGCATAGAGCGCCTCGTTACTGCTCTGTCCGGCGACCCATTGACGTACGGCTCCGAGATAGTTGCCGATGTGGAGAACCCCGGAGGGTTGGATGCCCGAGAGTACGCGTGCCATCCCCTGATGCTACCGGTGCCACCCCTCCTGTTTTGGCGTAAGGAGAGGGGAGATGCTCAGCGAGGGGAGTGCACAGGCGACCAAATCAGTTCGAATCGCCGACGCCGATGAGTCGCTGACGGTAAGGTCGTTGCATGACCTACGAGGTCCACCTTGACGTCTTTGACGGTCCCTTCAACCTCCTATTACAGCTCATCTCCGCTGAGGAGGTTGACCTGTATGCCGTGAGTCTCTCGAGGATCGTCGACGTATTTTTAGTCGAGTTGCACAAGATCGAAGAGCTCGACCTTGAGCTTGCGACCGAGTTTTTGCTCATCGCGGCAACCCTTGTCGATCTCAAATGCCGACGTCTGCTTCCCGGCAGCGAGGGTGTGGATCTGGATGAGGACCTCGCCCTCTTTGAGGCACGTGACTACCTGCTCGCACGCCTTGTCGAATGCAAAACCTTTACCTCGGCGGCGGCGGCACTGCTTGAATGCGAATCTCGTGCGGAGCGTTCCTCGCCGCGTCGCCAGGGTCCCGATGATCGATTTGATTCGGTCGCACCAGATCTTCTCGCCGGGGTCACAAAAGAGATGCTCGCCGGAGCCGCGCGTCGTGCATTTGCCGATCGCCCGGTACCCGTAATCGCGACCGCACATCTCCACGGAGATGAGATCACGGTCGCAGACACCCTCGATCTTCTGGTGGGGCTGCTACCCACGCGGCCACGGATCACCCTTGGCCAGCTACTTCGCGATGATCATTCGACGCCTCGGTTTGTGGCGACATTTCTCGCCCTACTCGAGCTCTACAAGCGCGAGATGATCGACCTAGAACAACAAGAGAATTTCGCCGATCTGGTCATCCGTTGGACTGCACACGAGGGCAGTTATGCGATCGACGATGTGGAGAGCTACGACGACATGGCACCGATGAGCAAACGATGAGCGCACTTCCACGGGAGTGGCGCGAGGAGGCCGCAGCTGTTGAGGCTGTGGTGATGGTGTCGACTGAGCCGATCCCGCCACAGCTGCTCGCGGAGTTGCTGGAGGTAACGACCGAGCGGATCGAGGAGCTCTGCGACGCCATCGGCGCCTCCTATGAGGAGGAGGAGCGCGGATTTGAACTGGTCTTGGTGGCTGGTGGCTATCGCTTTCAAAGCCATCCTGCCTATAGCGGGTACGTAGAGCGATTCATCCTTGATGATCAGCCCACGCGGCTCTCGCCCGCGGCGCTCGAGACACTCGCGATCGTTGCTTACAAGCAGCCGATCTCTCGCGCACAGATTGCGCAGATCCGTGGCGTTAATGCCGATGGGGTCATGCGGCTTCTGGTCCAACGCGGTTACGTCGAGTCGGTCGGTCGTGACGATGGTCCAGGACAGGCCATCCTCTTTGGAACCAGCCAACACTTCCTCGAACGACTCGGTCTGCGCTCCCTCGCTGACCTGCCGCCACTCGAGGCCTTCGTCCCTGACGTTTCGACGGTGGAGCTGCTCGAACAGGCGCTGCGTCCCGGACCAGAGGTGTGATGATCGAACCTTCGGGCGAGCGCCTGCAAAAGGTCCTCGCGCGTGCCGGATTTGGCTCGCGACGCCTCTGCGATGAACTCATCGAGGAGGGGCGAGTCACCGTCAATGGTGAGGTTGCCGAACTCGGTCGACGGGTGGACATCGCGCAGGACAAGATCGCAGTCGATAAGGTGCCGGTCGGCGTTCTGCCAGGGCTCGTGTACTACCTTGTGAATAAGCCAGCGGGCGTCGTAGTGACGGCCAGCGACCCCGAGGGACGGCCGACGATCCTCGATCTTGTTCCGACGACGCCGCGAGTCTTTTCCGTCGGTCGACTTGACTACGCCACGGAGGGTCTTCTTGTGGTGACGAACGACGGCGAGCTCGCACAGATGCTCACCCATCCAAGTCATGGCGTCGAGAAGGAGTATCTCGCGGAGGTCGCGGGGGAGATTACCCCGCTTGCGTTACGCCGGCTTCGCGAGGGTGTCGAGATCGAGCCAGGTCTGGTGACCCAGCCCGCAAGGGTCGCTCATCGCGGGGACCAGATGGTACGTATCGTTATTCACGAGGGCAGAAATCGACAGGTTCGTAGGATGTGCGAGGCCGTCGGTCTGACGGTCACTCGGTTGGTCCGGGTGCGTATAGGCCCTATCAGCGATAACCAGCTCGCGCCGGGTGTATCCCGTCTGCTCCGTATCGACGAGGTCCGTGCGCTCGCCGAGGCCGCGCAGGTTTCTCCCCGGCGCGAGCGCGGCCGGTAGGCTCTCTGCCCGATGGAACGACGCGTGATAGGGATTCGAGGGGCCACTACGGCAAGCGAGGACTCCGCCACGGAGGTGCTCGCTGCGACCCGAACGCTTCTCGAAGAGATGCTGCAGCGGAATAACGTCGCAGGTGATGACCTCATCTCCATATTTTTCACCGCAACTCCCGATATCAGCTCAGCCTTCCCTGCTGCTGCCGGTCGGGAGCTCGGGTTCATCGATGTGCCACTCTTTGGTGCTGCGGAGCTTGGTGTAAGCGGCGCACCCGAGCGCTGTCTCCGAATTCTCGTGCAGTGCTACTCCGATCGCACACGCGCCGAGGTTCGACATATCTACACCGGCGGCGCAACGGTACTGCGCACCGATCTCGCCGATCAGGGGTGAGCGAGTGAGTGCGCACAGTCCGTCGACAGGGCTCGCCCCTCGTATCGAGATCATCGGCCTGGGACTTATCGGGGCCTCCATCGCGCGCCGCCTGACCGACCTCGGTTGGATGGTCACTGGCTCAGACAGTGACCGAGCACGCGCGGAACGCGCGCTGGCGCTCGGCCACATCGGCGCGGTAGGAGAGGATCTCTCCGCTCACATTGTGCTCATCGCGACGCCCGCCTCGGCGGTGGTAGGGATCGCACAGCGTCTTCTCTCCGATCCCGCCCGGATCCACCAGCGTGTGACTGACGTCGCTGGAGTGAAATCCGTGATTGTTGCGGGTGTCGCGAATGAGCGTTTTGTCGGTGGCCACCCAATGGCCGGATCGGAGCAGGAGGGCCCCGAGGGAGCCGATGCAGATCTCTTTATAGGGGCGACTTGGGTGCTCACTCCGACCGCGCAGACCGATCCCGACGCCTTTCAAGCCATCCGTGATCTTGTCGTGACACTTGGTGCGGATCCACTCTCGCTGGCGCCAGATCGACATGATGCACTCGTCGCCGTGGTCTCGCACCTTCCACACCTCACCGCGGCAAACCTAATGGCCGTCGCCGCAGACGCATCGAATGAGCATCAGGCGTTACTTCGCCTCGCTGCCGGGGGCTTTCGCGATATGACACGAATCGCCGCAGGCGATCCAGCAATATGGCCCGATATCTTTCGTGACAACGCCGATGCGATCCTCGCTGCGCTTGACGCACTGCGCGAACGCCTCGATGAGGCGCGACGAATCGTCGCCTCGGGTGACCGAACGGCGCTCGTCGGACTCCTCGAGTACGCAAAGCAGGCACGTCGCAACCTCCCGGCGCGGGTTCCCTCGCCGGAGGCCATACGAGAGTGCCGTATTCCGGTCCCCGATCGCCCCGGTGTACTTGCGGAGGTCACTACGGTGCTCGGAGAGCTTGGTGTAAATATCTGGGACCTAGAGATCGCTCACTCCTCCGAGGGGGAGCGCGGTGTGTTGGTGCTCGCAATTACCGCCGATGTCGCGGAACAGGCACGCGAGGCGTTGATCGAACGCGGCTACCATCCCTCACTGGGGAGGCTTTCATCATGAGTGGCGAGCTGAGCCTGGATTTTCGTGGGCAGGGTCCTCTGCGCGGCCGCACTCGCGTCCCCGGGGATAAATCGATCTCGCACCGTGCACTTCTTCTGGGGGGACTCGCGGAGGGAACATCGACGGTCACCGGTCTTGGTGACGGTGATGACATCGTGCGAACTCGCCTTGCGCTCGAGATGATGGGTATTGAGTTCTCCGGAGACCAGATCCACGGCGGTCGCTCTCGCCTTCGAGAGCCGGAGCGCCCCTTAGATATGGGCAACTCCGGCACAGGAACCCGTCTCCTCGCTGGAGTGCTCTCCTCCCTCCCCTTTCTCAGCGTGCTGATCGGAGATCACTCGATTCATCGCCGACCTATGGACCGGATCGCAGTGCCACTTCGTGAGATGGGCGCGCGCATCGACGGGCGTGACAATGGCCGCCTCGCACCGCTGGTCATCCGTGGTGGCGAGCTTCATGGGATCGATTACACGCCACCGATGGCTAGCGCGCAGGTGAAGAGTGCGATCTTGCTCGCTGGTCTCGCTGCGAATGGCGAGACCGTTATCCGCGAGGCGATAGCGACACGGCGTCATACCGAGGAGATGATGCTTCTCGCCGGTGCTGCGATTTCAACTACGCCAGGACCGACTGACTACGTCGTGCGGCTTGCGGCGAGCGAACTCTCCCCCTTCTCTTTAGATGTGCCAGGCGACCCCTCGCAGGCCGCCTTCTTTGTCGTCGCTGCCTCTCTCGTTGCGGGAAGCGAGGTCACTGTAGAGAACGTCTATGTCGGTCCTGGGCGTGCCGGTTTTCTCGATGTATTACTGCGCATGGGCGCAGATATCACCCTCCACGAGTGTGGTCCAAATGCGGCGGATATTTTGGTTCGATCGGCGCCGCTGCACGCGACAGAGATTGCGGGAATCGAGATCCCTTCGCTCATCGATGAGGTGCCAATACTCGCGGTCGCGGCTGCCTGTGCCGAGGGTACGACCACGATCCGTGATGCGCGTGAGCTTCGGGTAAAAGAGAGCGACAGGATCGCAACCATTACAAGTGAACTTGGTGCACTCGGTGCGATTGTGCGGCCGACCGAGGATGGACTCATCATTGAGGGCACTGGTCTCTCCCCACGGGGAGCGGTTCACTCGCATGGCGTTCATCGCAGCGCGATGGCAAGGGCGATCGCCTCCCTAGTCGGCGACGCCACCTTAACGGTGCACGGTTTTGAGGCGGTATCGACGAGTTGGCCGACCTTTTCGCGCGATCTTGGTGCTCTGCAATGAGGGTGATTGCGATCGATGGTCCAGGAGGATCGGGTAAGTCGACAGTGGCACGTGCGCTGGCACTTCGTCTTGGCCTGCCACGTCTCGATACCGGAGCGATGTATCGCGCTGTCGCACTTCTTGCGCTGCGCAACGGCGTCGAGACGGATGATGAGAGCGCACTTGCGGCGTTGGCGCATGAGATGGATCTCACCGTTGGTGAGTCCGTGCTCCTCGATGGTGAGGACATCTCACAGGCGATACGGACGCCAGAGATCGATGCGGCGGTCTCCTTCGTGGCGCGTCAACCGCGGGTGCGCGAGGAGCTCGTTGCGCGACAACGTGCCTGGGCGCATCTACACGGTGGCGGAGTTGTAGAGGGTCGCGATATCGCTACAGTTGTCTTTCCCGATGCAGACCTGAAGGTGTATCTCACCGCCAGCGAGGGGGAGCGAGCGCGCCGCCGTGCTAGTGAGCAAAACGCTGGCGATGGCAGCGATAGCGATGCGATTGCCGCAACGCGTCGTGCGATCGCCCGACGCGATGAACTCGATAGTTCGCGTACCATCTCGCCGCTCACTCGATCCGAGGAGGCGGTGGAGATCGACTCCACGGGGCTTTCGGTGGAGGCGGTCATTGAGATGATAGTGGGACTGCTATGAGCGACGAGCGTCCTCCCGTTGAACTGCGAAGCGCTCAGGAGATATTGGCGCCAGCGACCATCGGTGAGATTGTCTTTTATAAGGTGTGCCGCGCAATCGTCGTTGGACTCTCTCACCTTGTGTTTATTGGCGGTGTCATCGGACGCGAGAATATTCCTCGCGAGGGCGCATTTATCGTTGCGCCAATACATCGTTCCTATATTGATTGGTTGATCACGGCCCGTGTCTCGCGACGCCGCCTTCGCTACCTTGTCAAGGGCGAGGTGTGGCGGATACGGGCGATGGGCCGACTGCTCGAGCTACTTGGCGCCTTCCCGGTTCAGCGCGGAGCGGCCGATCGAGATGCATTAAAGCGCGCTCTTGAGGTACTTAAGGCGGGGGAGCCGCTGGTGGTCTATCCCGAGGGCACCCGCGGCTTTGGTCCGTCAGTCGCGAGTATCCGTGAGGGCGCGGCCTATCTCGCACTCCGTGGCGGGGTGCCGGTGCTCCCGGTTGGCATGGCTGGGGTAGAGCGGGCGATGCGACGGGGCAGTATCTTTCCGCGCCCTGCGAGAGTGGTCGTTGCCATCGGCACGCCGATCCTCACCGCAGTGGAGCATCGGCGAGAGAACGAAGGAGCTTCGCGTGCACCGCGCTCGTTGACCGCCAGCATGACTGAGGAGATCCGACTCGGAATTGAGATTGCACAGGCGACCGCCGAGACACGAGCACATCGTCACTCCGCGAAGATCCCCCCCGCACCGGATCCTCTGCACTAAACAGGAGTGTCGTCTCTTCCAGCCCTTCACGGCTGGCACTACTAGGTGAGGTTTCGTGCGCATTCTTGTTACCGGTGGCTCTGGTTTTGTTGGCAAACACGTTGTGCGCACGCTGCTCGCGCGCGGCGATGAGGTCGTAGTGGCTGACCTGCGGCCCTTCCCCGAGGAGGGTGCTCCGATTACACAGGTCATCGGTGACCTACGCGACAGAGCGAACGTCGTCGCCGCATTTGCCTCCGGCATCGACGCTGTTGTCCATCTCGCCGCGATCACCTCCGTACTGCAGAGTGTGAACGATCCCGAGGGTGTCTTTTCCACCAATGTGGCGATGACACAGCTCCTGTTGGAGGGTTGTCGAACCAACGGTGTGCCGCGATTTGTCCTCGCCTCGACAAACGCAGTGGTCGGCGATATCGGTTT
>CAIMWD010000036.1 GCA_903845085.1 uncultured Acidimicrobiaceae bacterium | reverse complement strand
GTAGCAGGTCGCCTCTGCACCCGGTACGGCACTCGATCTGCGCGGCTGTGGCACGCTCGCAGCGCGATGCTCAGGAGAAATTGTGTCACTCGGCATGACCGACTATGAACGTAGCGAGTCGCTTCGAGATCGGCCGAGGCGAGATCGCGTTCTGGGGGGAACTATGGAGATTGCAATCGGAATGCCAGGGATGATCCCGGGTGCCAGCTCAGCTGACCTGCTTATGTGGGCACAGCGTGCAGAGGCGCGGGGATTCTCCTCGTTGGTCTTCGACGACCGCCTCGTATGGGGCGGCTATGAGATTCTCATCTCCGCAGCCGCGGCAGCCGCCGTGACCTCCACGATCTCACTGACAACCGCCGTCGTAGTCGCGACGTTGCGACACGACGTCACCACCTTTGCGAAGCAGGTTGCAAGTATCGACCGCCTCTCGGGCGGACGGCTCGTACTCGGGCTCGGAGTCGGTTCACGTGTAGATGACTTCGCCGCTGCGGAGATCGATATGGGAACCCGGGGAGCCTTCATGGACTCGCTTTTGGTGCGCTCGCGAGCGATCTGGTCAGGCGAGGCGGAGCCGATCGGCCCCTCGCCAACGTCGCTAGGCGGTCCGCCACTTCTCTTTGGCGGTGCCTCTCCCGCAACGTTTCGACGCATCGCCACCTACGACGCAGGATGGGTCTGTGCCACATCAGGGGGCGTCGAGGGGGTGATTCAGGGACGAGCCAAGATCAACGATGCCTATGCACGTCTCGATCGCGAGGGCACGCCAAAGGTCCTTGCTCTCGCACCACGCTTCGCGCTCGGCCCAAATGGTCAGGAGGCTGTCGATGGCTATCTTCGCGCCTACAACGCCTACCGCGGCCAAGGTGCAAATCAGCGAGCGGCGGCGGCGCTCGTCACTCCCGCGCTTATCCATGAGCAGATCGATCGCTTTGAGGCAGCTGGAGTTGACACGTTGATCATCGGCCCCTGTGACCCAAATCCGGATCAGGTCGATCTCCTCGCTGATGCGATCGCTGCCCGATAGACCGAAAGAAAGCGCTGCCGGAGCGACACGGTTCCCCTTGCGGTGACTCGCCTCCGCAACAGGCCGATCTATGGAGCTCCTGCGAACCACACCACTAGCTGCTCGGAAATGACTAGCTTTGCTAACAACCTAGGAGGATGCATGGGAAATATTGAACTGAGCCTGGCGATTAACTCGAACCCGCGCTCAAACCCAATTCTGAGCGGTCAGATCTCACCACAGGGCGTTGACCTTCGCTGCTCCCGGCTGCATGCCTCAGAGCTCTTCTGGCGCCAGCTGGGCTACCAGGAGTTCCAGATCTCTGAGATGTCCATGTCGAGTCTGTTGATCTCGATCGCAAACGGCATCGACACCTGGGTTGCGATCCCCGTCTTTACGACGCGGCGCTTCTTTCACACCGGCGTATTGGTCCGCGAGGGGGCTGGAATCGAAACTCCCGCAGATCTCGCTGGCTGTCGTATCGGTGTTCCCGAATACCAGCAGACTGCGGCTCTGTGGACCCGAGGAATCTTGCAGCATGAGTACGGCGTCGACCCGAAGAGCATGCGCTGGTGGATGGAACGGCCGCCGGAGAAGAGCCATGGCGGCGCAACTGGCTTTACCGCCCCTGAGGGTATCGACCTCACCTACATCTCCCCGGAGACAGATATGGGCGAGATGCTGGTCAATGGTGAACTCGATGCTGCGTTGCACTACCTTGCCGGCACCAACAATTTGGTCGACCGATCCTCGAAGCCACTGGGAGAGGCAGGGTCAGGCGTTCGACATCTCTTTAATGAGCGTGAGGAGTCCTCGCGCTACTTCCAAAAGACCGGACTCTTCCCAATCAACCACTGCGTCGTGGTCCGCAAGGACATCGCGGAGCGTTACCCATGGGTCATGCTGAACCTCTATTCGGCGTTCTTGGAGGCGAAGCAGCTCGCTGAGGCGGCATCACTCGCCGGTTCAACCAACTCCTCGGCAGTGAACTCGACCGGGATCGACCCCTTCTTGGACACCGGTCTCATCTCGCTCGAGAGCCGTGACGCGCTCAAGACCGACCTCTACCCCTACGGCGTCGTCGGCAATCGCG
>CAIMWD010000035.1 GCA_903845085.1 uncultured Acidimicrobiaceae bacterium | reverse complement strand
TCGTGATCGTGATCGTGCATGATGGCTCGGTGCTGGCGTAGGTAGTCCTTGCCGTAATCATTTCCGTTCGGCGTTCGCATCATTGTGTGCACATGCGACTTCATCGGTGCGAGACCTTCGTAAACGATGCCAGGCTCGTGATCGAACTCCAAAAGGATGACGGGCGAGTGGATGCGATAGTAAAACACATCGCCCGATGTTGTTCCGCCCATCCAACAGACGTGAGTCTCGCCAAGGTGGGCCGTCACCTCGATCATCTTGCGCTCGGCAAGGTCGTCGGAGAGGCGTCCCACATAGACGCCAATGAGATCGAGCAGCTGCCGCTGTTGATGATCTCCAAGGGCGCGAAAAGCGATCCCCTCGTAGGGGAGCACCACATTGTCGCTAAATGCGCCCGTCAAGAGGCCAGGCGGCATCTGCTCAGATACCACACATTTCGCGCGCTGCTCTTCGTTCAATGAATCCATGAATGCGAGCGCGAGAGTCTCCTCGCGCTCAAGTACGCGCACACCTTTGTACCGACCAATCGGTGCCTCGAGCGGCTCAGATCCAAGGAAGAAGGGGGTCACCACCGCCTGTCCGGCAACCATGAGGCAGTTGATATTGAGGTGATGTCCATCGAGCTGCCAGCCCCACGGTTCGGTTGCTGATGGTTCGCCAAAGAGTGAGAGCCAGTACATCCACTCGCCGAACTCAGGAAAACCCTGCTCATCAAGTCGACCGGTAATCTCTTGAATCGTCTCATTGATCTGCATTACCCCGCGGCACGAATGCAGCCCCTCCTCGCTGAGTGCGGTCGCGATAAGGTCGATGACACGCCCTCGGTTGACCTCGCTGAGGTCGTCCAATAAAAGACCATGCCGCATGAGAAAGCGGTGGATATTGCACCATTTTCGCCATGCATCGCTCAATACTTCGAAGGAGAGCTTCTCTCTCTCGTCTTCGTCGAGCTCCGCGGTGAGTGCCGTGGCGGCACGCACCGCGCGGTTGAGGTCGAGCTCGTAGTCGCCGAGAGGAAACAGTCCGTCACGGAGATAGGGCCCGGTGCGAATACCGAGCATGCCCTCGTTCAGACCAGCCTCGCAGCTCTCGATCATCGCCTGATGTCGTGGGTGCGGTGTACCGAGTAGTCGAGCCGAGGCCGGTGGATACTGCCGGAGCTCCCACATATGGAGTCCTAGCGCTGCGCGTTCTTATTGGCACGGCGAACGAGATAGTCCCAACCCCACAGCATCTGCATATCCGACCAGCAGTTCTTCCGCTTCGACAACGCCTCTTCGTCGGAGGACCAGGTCGTAGGAGCTCCTGCAAGCAGCTGATATTCGCAGGCGCGCTCGAGGAGAACTGTGGACATGATCGCGATCTCCAAGCTCTTGCCGGTTACGGCGATGCCATGGTGTGGCATGAGCGCCGCGGGACGGTCAGATAGCGTCTCGGCAAGTGCCTCACCGAGTTCACGAGTGGTGACAAGATCACCCGTAAGGGTAAAACGCGGAATGTCGGGCGGGGAGAAGAGCGTCGCTTCGTGCGAAATTGGACGCAGCGGTTGCTGCGTGGATGCGAACGCAACGGCATGTTTCGGGTGGGTATGCACCACGCAGTTGACATCTGGGCGTGCGCGCATAATCTCCGTGTGGATCGGATATTCGCCGTGTCGGCGTCCCCCGCCCTCCAAAACTTCGCCGTCGAACGAGACGAGCAGAATGTCTTTACGTTCGATCTCCTCGAAGCCAAAGAGGTGTGCCTTCATCCAAATTCCGCGACCCTCCGGGTCACGAACTGATACGTGGCCCCAAACCATGTCCCCGAGCTCGTTGTCGCCCAGCACCAGACAGCCGGCTACGACTGCAGCGATGGGATCTTCTGCGATCGCCTCTGGATCAATCATGGAACTCCCCCTTCATCGTTGGTCTTTAATGCACCGGCGGATATCGCCAGCGCGCTCACTCAAACTCCACAACATCTGCGAGCTGTCCGACAGTCGGGACTCTTCAGCCTCCGAGTGCGATTAACTCCAATTCGCGCATCTCGCTCGCGCTGTAGTGTCCTCGAGCAGCCGCCTCGACGGCATCGAGCACGTGCTGAGGCTCGGAAAGCCCCAAGATGGCGGTGGAGACTCCTGGCGTCGAAATCACATAACGGATAGAGGTCGAGATCAACGACTCGTCGTGCGCATCTGCGAAGGCGCGAAGTTTGGGGATCCGTGGATCTTCAGTCTCCCCTGTCGCCAAAATTCCCCGTCCCAGCACCTGAATCGCCATCACGCCGACTCCATGGCTCGCCGCAGTTGCGATCACCTGTGAAAAATCCTTCGCCTCAGACTCTGATGGCATCTTCAGCGCAGCAGAGGGATTCATCAAAGAGAAGGAGGCATTAATGGAGCCAAAGACTCCAGATGCAAGTGCCTCAGCGATGGCTCCAGGGTCCCCGCCAAAGGAGGTAAACCCGGTTGTCGTGATGAGTTCTGCCGCTTTGAGCTCCTCCAGAGCAGCCGCAACGCCGTTCTTGCCAAACACCTCCTCGAGATTCAAGAGCGCACCGACGTTCATGATCTCGCCCTCCTCGTGTTGGTAGGCGATCCGGTTGTGCGACAGAAGTACATCGACCCGTTCGAGACCAAGGCGTTCGAGGTTCTCCTCAAATCCGCGCAGAACGGCGGAGCGCGGATCTTTGAGGTCCTCCGGTTGGAGACAGAATTTGGTCGAGATGGAGGGACGCAGCTTGAGTTCGGCGAGCGCTCGTCCAAGATTTGTCTCCGACGATCCCCAGCCGTAGGCATATGCAGTGTCGAAGTAATCGATCCCCGATTCGACCGCGAGTTTCACCGTCGCAAGTCGGAGCTCCTCATCATCGCCAACCATGAGGCGTGCATTCGGTCCACAGCCAAAGCCAACCACGGGAAGTTCGACACCTGTTAGTCCTAGCGCCCGACGTTCCACGCAAGCCCCCCACTATTAATGACCCGGCCACATGGCCCGTTTCTCGACTCCCTACACTACCCATCCGACCCCCTGCGCGCGAAGAGAGTTTCCCTGCTTAGGGAATCAAGATTCGACCACATTGGTCGCAGTGCGCGAGCATCTCCGGCCGTGCATGGGTGACGCGATCAAGTTCCGTTGCGGAGAGCGCGAGGTTGCAGCCAGAGCACATTCCGTGCACTAGGCGGGCGACCCCGACACCGCCGAGATGGCTCCTTATGCGTTCATATTCAACGAGAAGCAATGGGACCACCTCGCCAGCAAGCTCAATCCGCCGCGCAGAGATCTCCTCAGACTCGGTCTCCAGCTCCCTTTGTTCAGCGAGCATCTGACGGTGGAGCTCTAACGCGCGCGTACGAAGCGCCTCGCTCTCCCTTGCGGCGTTGGCGAGGGTGGCCTCTAGCGGCTCGGACTCCTCCATGAGCCCAAGCTCCTCCTCCTCGAGCGCATCGCGCCGATCTGCCAACGTCGCCATCTCCTGCGACATCGCTGTTTGGTCTCGGAACGATCCCGAATCTGCGTTCGTCAGGCGGGCATCGATCTCACCAAGCCGAGTGGTGAGTTCAACGACCTCTCCCTCAATCGCACGCTGACGTTCTCGCAATAATCCGACCTGCGCGAGAGTCGGTGCGTGGAGCCGCTCGAGTGACTTCGCGCGATCATGGAGTTCGGTGATCTTTGCGTGAATCGGATGATGCGTGATCTGATGGTGTAGCTGATCGAGACGAAGATCGGTCTCTTGCAGTCGCACTAGCGCGCCATAGGGCCCCGTGGCCTCACTCATTCTGGATCCTCTCGTTGGGGCGGTAACCCACTCCGTCTCATCTTGTTCGCTCAATCGCTTCGTTGCTGGCGCGAACAATCTCGCCACAGAGCGTGGCAGTAGCGCCAGCAACAGGCGTTCGTCGGTCCTGGTAACGATCTGCGACAAGTTCACGACCGTAGAGATCACTTACCATCGCGCCAGCCTCTCGTGCAATGAACATTCCGGCGAGATAGTCCCATGGCCCATGCGCATCGACACCACAGTCGAGGTACCCGTCGAGGACCCCCTCAGCCACTGCGCAAAGGTCGAGTGCGATCGCTCCGAGCGCTCGATACTGAGCCCAGCCCAGATGACCGAGGGGAAGCCCGGAGAGACCGATGAGCGCCGCGTCCAGTGAGGTGCAGCGACTCGGTGCGATCGCCACGCCGTCTCGGCGGGCACCCTCATCTCGCGTCGCCTCGAAGGTTGTCCCCGTCGCTTGATTTACCACGACGGCAACGAGAGGGCCGCGAGCATCGAGAAGACAGATGCTGGTCGCATACCAGGCAAGACCTCGGGAGGCATTCGTAGATCCATCGATGGGATCGACTACCGCGAGGAGCTCGCGATCATCGCCATGATGGCCACTTTCCTCTGAGAGCACGTCAAATCCAGCGGAGGTGAGGAGGCGAACTGCCACCTCGTCGGCGACGAGATCGACGCGATATTGGCCGGGACGATCACCGAGCGCGTGCCAGTCCGTAAGATTCCGAGTTGCCTCGTTGACCTGAGCAGCACAGTCACGCAGTAGCCCAACGAGCTCGGCGGTCGCCATCTCCCCACGCTAGGCCATCTGTATGGTTGCCTCTACACTCAAGTGCCATGGCCGTCATCGATGTCGCAGGCTACGTAACCGAGCTCAAGGATCATGCCGTCGACCACGGATTTCATGTGCACGACGAGCGCCACTTTGTCGAGACCTACTCACTCCGCCAGTTTTGGGAGGTCGATCTCCATCCTGAGGAGGGGTGTGGCGGACCGATCGATCTTCATCTGGCTCTTGAGGTGAGCCCGAGAACTCTTCTCGCCTTTGAGGATGCGGTCATGTTGCTCGGTGAGGAGGAGAACCCGAAGGACGATTGGCACTTCCCGCTCACCTTCAACTGGGGGATTCCACCGCTGCCTGAGGCACCCGACCTTTTGCGACTTGCCATCGATCTTGCCGGAATTGGCGAGATGGAGCTGCCACTTGAGATCTCCGCGACCGATTCATTTGGCTCAGTTACCGACCCACCCACCAGACGGCTGCTCATCGTGGCCAAACAACAGGTCTCACTCGCACATATCCTCGCGGGTGAGGAGCTCCTCTGCGAGACCTTTGATCGGACCCTCGCCGTCAGTCGGTTCCTCCTCGCAAAAACTCCGGGTTGGCTCGGCGAGATCGCCTAGCTCACGGCGTCCGCGGCAGGGTAATCCGATCGCCTCTGTGACGGTGGCTGACCCAAATTACGGCAGAACCGTAATGCCCTCTGCGCCCGCATGACGCTCTCCACCGATGGGCTCATAATGCTCAAGTAGCTCGAGCAGTGTGCGTACACCAAATCCAGATCCGCCCTTTCGCAGGAGACCACGATCCTCCTCGGATCTTGCCGGTCCGGCGATATCAAGATGCGCCCATGGGGTCGACCCCACGAAGCGCTCCAAAAGCAGTGCAGCGCTAATCGTCCCTGCCTGTCCCGTCGCACCGATGTTCTTCATATCTGCAATCTCCGACTCGATGTGAGAGTGATATCCGGTCGGTAAGGGAAGTGGCCACGTCGCCTCTCCCGCACGGCGCGAGGCGGAATGGACCTGCGCGATCAGGGGATCATCATTACCAAGAAGTCCGGCGATCTGCGAGCCCAACGCGACGATGCAGGCGCCGGTAAGTGTCGCAAGGTCGATGATCGCATCAGGCGAGTCCTCCGTGGCGAGTGTCAACGCGTCGGAGAGAATCAATCGGCCCTCCGCATCGGTGTTGAGCACCTCAATCGTCTGGCCACTCCGAGTGACGAGCACATCACCCGGCTTTGTGGCACCTCCCGAGGGCATATTCTCTGTAAGTGGCATATAGCCCACTACGCGCACACCGATCTCGAGGGCCGCACAGGCCGAGAGCGTGCCAAGAACTGCGGCTGCACCTCCCATATCGGTCTTCATGGTCATCATGCCAGCACCTGTCTTCAGGGAGAGACCGCCCGAATCGAAGGTGATGCCCTTGCCCACCAGTGCGACCGTCGCCTCGCTAGTGAACGACGCTGGCGTATAGGTAAGTTTTACGAATCGAGGTGGCTCGACCGACCCTTGGGCGACGCCCAGTAGACCGCCGAGGCGCGCCTCAGCGATCGCGCGCTCATCCATGACCTCTATGCCAAGACCGCGGTGAGCCGCAACATCTGTTGCGATGGCGGCGAAGTCCGTCGGCGTGAGGTCCCCTGCCGGGGTATTCACGAGATCTCGCGCGAGTGCCACCGCGGCGACAATTGCATTCGCGCGGCGAAGCGGTATGGCAAGAGATCCGGCCGGCGCATCTATAAAGATCACCCGCTGGAGCACCTCCGGCTTGCCCTTGGAGCGAAATCGCTCAAAGGAGTAGCTCGCGAGCCCAAGCCCAACGCCGAGTGCCTCAACTACCTTTTCGAGTGAATCGGAGAGTGCAGCGAGACCATCGACAGAGATGACGAGTTGCTCTGCCGCGCGGGCTGCGCGGGCTGCAGCCGCCCCGGAGCGGCGCAGAAATTCATCGGTGAGTTGCTCGCGAGCACCAACGCCGACAAACAGCGTCAGTATCGCCTCGCTATTGCGGGCTGTCATGGTCTCGCCAACCTTGCCGGCAAAGCCGCGAAGCTGTGCCTGCGCGGTGTCGATTTCGCTGCCGCTCTTGAGACAGATCAGCGCATCATCGACGAATCGGACGGTGATCGTCCCCTCAAGCGATGCAACCGCGCCCTCTTCCAATTTGAGCGTCATCTTTCGACCCCTTCTCTCTCGGTAGCTCCCAACGCTTTGTACTCACTCACCCCTCGAAACACGAACCTCGTGCGTGATGGCGTGGGCGATCTCATCTTGGCGAACCTATCTGGATCACGCCGTCCTACTGTGCATTCCTACTGCGCATTGTTCGCGCGGAGTTGCACAGGATGGGTGGGCTCCTGACTCCGCGCCAATGTCCAACACAGATCAGAGAGTCGATTTAGATACATGACGGCATCAGAACCCTCGAGATGCAGACCTACCGCAAGGCGCTCGGCTCGGCGAACGATCGTGCGTGCGACGTCAAGATGTGCAGAGAGTGGACTCTCGCCTGGTACCGCGAAGTTAGGCGAGAGTGACAGTGTTGCATTCACTCGGTCGATCTCTACTTCGAGATGAGAGACCATCTCGTGGGTGACGGCAGTAACTCCGGGTTCCAAGCGATCGCGCGCCTCAGATGGTGTCGTCACCTCCGCCATCAGCACCCAAAGGTCGCGCTCAATCGCGATCAGCGTATCGTCGAGCCAACTGCCACGATCCGTGGCGGAACGGGCGAGACCGAGAAAGGCCTGTGCCTCATCGACCGTGCCCACGACCTCGATCGCGAGATCATCCTTGGAAACCCGTCCGCCGAGGCGCAACGAGGTGGTGCCGTCGTCACCTCTGCGTGTGTAGATCTTCATCCCCCGAGATTAGAGGCTCGAAGCGCCGTCTCGGGCGCCAAGGCTGCAGTTCACTACGCGCGCACCCATGAGAGGCGAACGTGAGTCATCAGCCCTACGATGGAGTTATGAGGGTATCGACACGGGGTGACTACGCAAGCCGAGCACTGCTCTCGCTCGCGCTCCGTGAGGGTGACAAAACCCCAACCTCCGTGCGCGACATCGCAGAGCGCACGGGTCTCCCTCAGCCCTATCTTGAGCAGATCCTCCTCGCCCTCAAGGGTGCGGGCATCGTGACCTCCAAGCGTGGCGTGGGAGGAGGCTACGTGCTTGCCCGGCCGGCAGGTGAGATCACCCTCGGTGCCATTGTGAGTGCCGTTGATGGACCGATTGTGGTCGGTGACTTTGGCGAGCCACACACTAATGGCGCCTGTGACCATGAGGGTCAGTGCACGCTCCTCGCCGTATGGTCGGAGGTCGGCGAGCATATGCGCCGCCACCTGGATTCATTCACGCTCGAGGATATGGTCGAACGATCGAGCGGGCGCGGCACGGTTGGCGCGCCACTCGATTGGACACTCACTCGCGAGGTTTGACTCTCCACGCAACGCTGGGAACAGGTCGTTGCCTCAGCGTCTGCACGACAATTTGCCCGCGTCGGGGCGGAAGCCGACGTGGTGAGGATCGCTCTCGTCCCTCACCCCTGCGGAAACTCTCCGATAGGTCACAGAGATACGACAGCAACCCCACAGAATCGCCCACGATACTGACCTTGGTCGAGTTGGACAGATTGATGGAATAACCCCCTCCCGGGTGACGTTGTAGTGAGTAACGGGATCGGGAGCGTCCTTCGCGGGACTGTCCACTCGGTCGCCATTTAGATCACATGACGCAGAGTGCATCGAGAGGGAAGGGTGAAGATAGTGGCAAAGACCAACACCATTGACGAGATCGAGTACACCGGGTCCGGACCGGACGTTATGCGGATGTTCCTCGATGACCTCGGGAAGTTTCCTCTCCTCTCCCCCGACGAGCAGACCGCATTGGCAAAGCGCGTCGAGCTCGGCGACGAGAGCGCGCGCAGAGAGATGATCGCCGCCAACCTTCGGCTGGTCGTTCACTGGGCACGTCGGTACCAGGGAAGAGGCGTCGATCTGACTGACCTTATCCAAGAGGGAACCTTCGGGCTCATCCGTGCGGTCGAGAAGTTCGAGTGGCAGCGTGGCTACAAGTTCTCGACCTACGCAACGTGGTGGATCCGGCAGGCACTTCAGCGCGCAGTGAACTCCAAAGGCCGTACCATTCGGCTTCCCGAGGACGCGCTCGCCGCTGAACAGAACTCGGATCGCGAGGGGGAGACCAGTACCTTCCACCTTCCGCGCGTTGTCGCGAGTCTTGACCACATGGTCAGCTCCGACTCGACAACCACACTCGGTGATTTCGTAGCGATCGATGAGTTTGATCTTGACGAGGATGTTGCGAAGCGCCTCTCGCTCGAAAAGATCACCGAGGTGCTGACGCGTCTTGGCGACCTTGAACAGCAGGTCGTTCGTCTCCGCTATGGCCTCTCGGGTGAGCGTCCCGCCTCGCTCGAGAACACCGCGAAGCGGCTTGGAGTTGGCGTGCGCAAGGTGCGAACTGCGGAGAAGAGCGCGCTGCGCTTCCTCGCGCATCAGCCAGAGATCGCGCCGAACGACTAAGCGGCGTCGACTGATAGTGGACTAGGAGCCCTCGAGGTCATGGAGTCCGGTAAGCACCGTGACGAGATCCTCGGGGAGCTCCGATGTCCACGTCATCGTCTCACCGGTGACCGGGTGCGCGAGCGAGAGCCGCCGTGCATGCAAGAAGGGACGTTCAAGCGCAAACTCGCGCTTGCGTCCCCCATATCGGAGGTCACCCACCACTGGATGGCCAATTGCGGCGAGATGAACGCGGATCTGGTGGGTACGACCGGTCTCGAGCCGTAGATGGAGATAGGTCGCCGGGAGCGGTTCGTCAAAGCGTCCAAGAACTTCATAGTGCGTCCGAGCGGCACGGCCGCCAGCGTGGACGGTCATCTTGGTCGGGAAACGGGTACTCCGACCGATCGGGGCTTCAATTAACCCCTGCTCGCTTTCGATGATCCCGAGTGCAAGAGCTCGATATTCACGGCCCATGGTGCGCGTCGCAAGCTGATCAACCAACGAGTCATAGGCCGACTTTGTTCGCGCCACAACCAAAAGCCCGGAAGTGTCTTTATCTAGGCGGTGCACAATGCCCGGTCGTGAGGGATCTCCGGCGCCTGCGGCTCCTGCGGCAACGAGATCGGGAAATCGGCCAATAAGTCCTGAGGCCAGCGTGTCGTCGTGATGTCCGGCGCCAGGGTGCACCACGAGACCTGCGGGCTTATCGATCACGATGATCGACTCGTCCTCATAGACCACCGCGAAATCGATCGATCCCTCGGGAGCGGCAACGAGCGCCTCGCGTTCGATGACCTCGTGCGCATCGAAGGTGATGACATCACCAGAGACGACTCGGTGATGACGAACCGTCACCGGCGTCCCGTTGACAAAGATATGACCAGTCCGTATTAGCTCGGTGATCTCCGTGCGAGAGCGTCCCGTGA
>CAIMWD010000034.1 GCA_903845085.1 uncultured Acidimicrobiaceae bacterium | reverse complement strand
CCGCCGAGGATGAAGAGGTCTCGCGTGTCTACGTCTGCTCACCAGATAAGGACCTTGCACAATGTGTCGTAGGCGATCGGGTGCTCCAACGCCATCGACGTACCGAGGTCGACCTCGATGAGGCGGCGGTTATCGCATATTTTGGCGTCGCGCCTCATTCCATCCCGGATTGGCTCGCGCTGGTAGGTGATAGCGCAGATGGGTTCCCGGGTTTAAAGGGTTGGGGAAAGAAGGGGGCGGCGACGGTTCTTCGACATTACGGACATCTTGAGGCGATCCCTGCCACGGTTGTTGAGTGGGAGCCGAGTGTGCGTGCCGGTGTTCGAGGAGCCCAGGTACTCGCTGAACGACTCGCCCAGGAGATGGACCAGGCTCTTTTATTTCGTGATCTTGCGACGCTACGCACGAATGTTCCGACCTTTGAATCCCTTGATGACCTGCGCTGGAGTGGTCCCAGCGAGGCGTTCCAAGAGCTCGCGAGCTACCTCGGGGCGCGACGTACCCTCGATCGAATTGAGCGGATGAACCGATAACTGTCGGTGTTCGAGGCTAATTTACGGGGATGGTCACTCACTCCGCGAAACGCTCTGTCCGCCAAAAGCCGTCCTTTTCACTTCCAAAGGGTCGCAATGCACGGATCGCAATGCTCGCTGTACTCATCTTGCTTATTGGCGGCATTGTTTTCGCCGTCGTTGGCGGCGGCGGGGGGTCACCGACGGTGGCGTTGCCGCCGGTACCGACGACAAATTGCCCATTGACAGATACCCCGGCGCCGGGTGGAAAAGTTCCCGCTCAGCCTGCAATTGCGATCAAGATCGGAAATGAACCGGGCGCGTCACGACCACAGAGTGGACTCAACGAGGCGGATGTGGTCTTTGATACGCCGGCCGAGGGATTCATCATGCGTTATGTTGCAGTTTTTCAGTGCCAGCTGGCACCGGCGATCGGACCGATCCGCTCGGTTCGATGGGTCGACTGGCACATCGCAAGCGAGCTGAGTAATCCCATTCTCGCCTTTGCTGGTGGTATCAACCCCGATGTGAATTCGGTGGACTCCGCCTCCTACCTCCACCCAGCGAACCTTCTTGAGGGAGCACAGGCGGCCGGAACCCGGATAACGACGAGGACCCCTCCGGACAACCTCTACACCAGCTCGAAGGCGATCTATCAACTTTTCCCGACACTGCATACGCCCCCGAAGCCGATCTTTTCCTTCTCAAAGACGGTTCCAAAGGGTGGTATGGCCATCTCGCAGTTCAAGATCGCCTTCTCTGCAGGAACTGACGTTCGCTGGACCTGGAACGCAGCAAGCAACCTGTGGGTCCATAGCTACTTCGGCTCACGCGACATCGACGTAGTGACGGGCAACAATGTCACCGCAACGAATATTGCAGTGGTCTCTGCGCACTACACCTTTGGTCCCTATATCGAGAGTCTCGGTGGAACCGGAGATGTCGAGAGTCAGATCATTGGAAGTGGGCCAGGTTACGTACTGCGGAACGGCAAGGCGATCAAGGTCACCTGGAGCCGTGCGACGCAGAGCGATCCGATGATCTTCACTGATAGCAGCGGGCGGGTGGTCTCCATGGCGCCAGGCCGGACTTGGGTCGAGATCGTTCCGGACACGACATTCAATCTTGAGATGAAGCTCGTTCCTGCGAAATAGTCAAGGTACTTCGCGCTAGCCGACCTCATAGGTGTCATCGTCGATCGCGACTCGGTCTCCTCGAGCGAGTTGGCGGCCCCGTCGCGTCTCAATGGCACCGTTCACGGTGATGCGCTCCTCGCCAAGGAGCAGCTTGGCATCTGCGCCCTGATCGATGATGTTGGCGAGTTTGAGGAACTGCCCAAGACGGATCTGACCGTCACGGGTTGGAATCACGCGGTTTGACATTGCGCCACGTTACCGGACGCCCATACACGCACAGGATCCTTCTCCGGAGTGTGCATGAGGATTCTCTCAGGGAAGTGTTCTATCCTTGGAGGGCCTTCGCGCTGCAGGAAAGGGACGCCAAATGCTAAAACTCGGTCTCGCTCCGCTCACACTCTTTCGTCCCCACCCTCTCGAACTCGTTCGCTGTGCCGGTGAGGCTGGTTACGGGGCGGTCGGGTTCCAGCTCGGCCTTCAGGAGGTTCCCGTCTCGCCACTCGCACGTGACGCATCCTTCCTTCGAGAGGCAAAGGCGCTGATTGACCATTACGGACTTGAGGTGATGGAGGTCTCCAACATCGTTTTTGAGCCGGGCCGGACCTTTGCTGAGGGCCAACTTCTCATTGATTTTGCCGTTGAGATGGGCGCCTCGATCGTGCAGGCCACCGTGTGGGATGAGGATCGTGCACGGGTTGTCGAACGGCTTGCCCATCTCTGCGAGTATGCCGAGCAGTTTTCGCTCGACATCACTGTGGAGTACATGCCCTATTCAAAATGCGTGAGCTTCGATGACGCACTTTCGCTCGTTGTCGCAACGGGCAGATCAAACGCAAAGATTCTGCTGGACACGCTTCACTTTCATCGGTCACATGGTGACGTGAGTGACCT
>CAIMWD010000033.1 GCA_903845085.1 uncultured Acidimicrobiaceae bacterium | reverse complement strand
TGACCTACCTCCGCAGTATCTTGCTCGATACTCATTCTGGTATCGAGCTCCCTGCGGGGATCATCGTTGAGACCACCCAGGCCGAGGGCGGGGTGAATATCGCTCCCACCGAATGGCTGCGCGAACTTGCAGCGATCTGCCATGACTATGGCATCTTGCTCATCGTCGATGAGATCCAGACCGGGGTCGGACGCACTGGCCCATTCTTCTCCTTCGAGCGCGCGGGCATCGTTCCTGACATTGTGACCGTCTCGAAGTCGATCAGCGGCTACGGATTGCCGATGTCGCTCACGCTCTTGAAACCTGAACATGACTTCTGGCAGCCAGGCGATCACACCGGTACCTTCCGAGGAAATCAGTTGGCCTTCATCGCGGCGACCGTCGCACTGGAGCTCTTCACCAGCGAACGGATCACTGAGCAGGTGGCAACACATGCGACGACGATTGAGCGGGCGCTCAATGGATTGAATTTGATCGATGAGCGGATCGGGGTTCGCGGCCTTGGCATGCTGTGGGGAGCAGACACCGCGGCAATTGATCCCACTGGAGCGGTTGCGATGGAGATCTCTCGGTGCTGTTTTGCCGATGGTCTCATCATCGAGCGGGTCGGCCGTAATGACACCGTATTAAAGGTGCTGCCACCGCTCAACATCGACGAACTGTCACTCGTCGAGGGACTTTCGATCCTGCACAACGCGACGAGGGCATGTCTCACCCGATAGCACCACCACCACAGGACGCGACCGCAATCGATTCGAATCTTGAGCGACATATCCATGAGGTCCAGGGCGCCGAGCGGGCCTCGTTTCACATGCCAGGTCACAAGGGTGGGAGGGGTGCCCCCGCGCGCGCCCGCGAACTCCTTGGTGAGGCGGTCTTTGCTGCTGACCTGAGTGAATTGAGTGGATTTGACTACCTGCACGGCGCGAGCTCTGCGCTCATCGATGCACAGGAGCGGGCGGCGGCCATATTCGGCGCCCGCCAGAGCTGGTTCCTCGTCAATGGTGCAACTGTCGGCAACCTCGCGGCCCTCTGTTCCGTCGTTGGCGACGGTGACGAGATCCTTGTCGCCCGTGACTCGCATCGCAGCGTCTTCGCCGGACTTGTACTCTCTGGCGCTCGACCGCGATATCTTGCGCCGCAGCGCAACGAGTTGCTTGACGGCCTCTATGGGATCGATGCCGAAGAGGTCCACCGAGTCCTGACTGGTAATCCCGCTATCAAGGCAGTCCATCTCACGAGTCCTAGCTACTACGGCTTTACCTCAGCTGTGGCTGAGGTCGTTGCGGTCGCGCACGCGTTGGGGTGCATCGTCATCGTCGACGAGGCACACGGTGGCCACTTTCCCTTTGACGAGCGTCTTCCCGCCTGTGCTCTCGAAAGCGGCGCGGACCTCGTGGTGCAGAGTCCACACAAAACCCTCGGATCGCTCACTCAGTCATCATTGCTGCATGCGCAGGGCGACCTCGTAAACTATGCCAGGGTCCAGTCGTATCTTGGAATGCTACAGTCCTCCTCCCCCTCCGCCCTGCTCCTCGCCTCACTCGATCTTTCGATTGAGGAGATGGCTACGGTGGGTCGCGAGCGCTGGGCGGACGCGGTTGCGCTTGCCGAAAGCGCTCGTCACCAGATCGCGGAGATTCCCGGGCTTGTGGCATACGGTGACGAGATCGTCAATACCCCAGGCATAACTTCGTTTGATCCCACGAAGCTGGTGGTCGATGTCGCAGAGCTCGGAACTACCGGCTTTGCCGCCGGGCGATGGCTTCGCGAGGAGCGCGGTGTAAATCCAGAGTTCTCCGACCTTCGCCGCATGGTCTTTTCCCTAACGATCGGCGATACCGAGGAGACAATCGCGCTGCTCATCGATGCCCTTGCAGGCCTCTCTCAGACGACCCATCTCGCGAGTGCACATCCTCATCTCATCGCGCTTTGGACCGGAGAGCTTCCCGAAGCGCCGATGACACCACGTGAGGCTCAGCACTGCAGTACCCGTCCGATTGCATTTGGATCTGCAGCGGGTGAGATCACTGCGGAGATGATCGTCCCCTATCCACCAGGAGTCCCACTCCTTGTCGCAGGTGAACGGATCACGGCTCAGGTGATCGACGCGATCGACCAACTTCGCGCTGCTGGATGTCGAATCGTGGGTCCCTTCGACCACACTGGTGAGACGATTCGGATTATCGATACCCGATAACAATTCGCTCTGCCAGCCTCCTAGAGATCATTTCTCCGGTGCGACAGTTGCGCAAAAAACCGGTCCATGAGAAGATCGCATCGCTGTTTCGCCTCGGGCATCTGGCGGCGAGTCTCCTCGAGAATCGCTTCGAGATCCTCGCCGATCATGGCCACCTGCCCACTCCCCTCCTCGCACCATCGAATAGCCGTCACAAGGTTTACCTCTGGATGAAATTGCAGAGCGAGCGAGCTTCCGTACCAGGCGGCTTGAGGGCCGGATCGATTCTCCGCGAAGGCGTCACCGCGAGCGTCAACCCATCGATCGAAATGGTATTGGAACCAAGGACCATTCGGCACAAGTTCACGGTCGCGACTCGTGACCTCGCGCCAGCCGATCTCCGGTACCTCCGTGGGACGCACCTCGTGTCCGAGGGCAGCGGAGAGCATCTGCCCTCCGAAGCAGATGCCGAGAATTGGGATCTGCTGAGCTCGTGCTCGGATAATGAGGTCGCACTCACCCGCGACCTCATCGGCATGCGCAGAGTCGTATACAGACCAGTCCGAACCTAGGAGCACCAGCAGATCAGCGCCGCTTTCAACTCCCACCAGCGAGGATGGATCTTCCCGGTGGCGACGTTTGAGCGTAGCGCCGCGATCGACGAGATACTCACCGACGAATCCGTCGTCATCGTCATCTCTATTGCCGACCACCACGACCTGCATCAATAGCTCCCTAGCCAATAAACCTGCCATTGAAGAGGGTAGTTCGCCGCTTCTGAGGCGCTTGAGCGCACGGATCACGACGTAGGTAGAGCAACACCGGTCAGCACATCCACTACGCTGAACTAGCACTCAGCTGGCCTGGGTGACGTCGAGCGCGCCTCCTGGAGCATCGACATCGGTGGAGAGGTGCGAGAGCGGCCGAATCGGACTCACTGCTAATGAGTTGACTTGGGAAACCGGGTCCGAGGGTTCAAATCCCTCCCTCTCCGCTCTGTAGTACAGCCCATTCGGGTCGCTGCTGCATGGGTGGCACGGTAATGCGACGCTCGCTTTCGCGCGAATAACGACTGCGGAGGCGACTACACTCGTAACCCGTTGTGTGCCCACATGACATGCGCTCGTAGCTCAATTGGATAGAGCATCTGACTACGGATCAGAAGGTTGGGGATTCGAATTCCTCCGAGCGCACTTCATCCGTCGCACCTCACGCATCGATCGTCTCGCAATTTGGCACCGTGAAGCGACGAGGTCCACCTCACAGAGAGCGTTAAAGAGGGTGGATAGTTTCGTTGCCGACTGTCTCGCAGGCGTCCACCTCCATACGTTGTCCAAGAACTCTGCGCGGTTTGAGCGGGCGCAGGCGTGGGAGTAGCGGTTTGCGGTGCGCGCAATACCGATTACACCAGTGGTCATCAACAACGCAGCAGCACACATCAGCGATAGCTGGCGGCGGTGCGAACGAGCCAGCGAACGGAGCAGTGGCGCACAGGCCATGCTCTTGAGCCTCGTATCAATTCCACACTCTCACAGCGACCGCGAAAGCCTGGCGGAACAATACGATTGGACCATGCAGCGGCTCAGCCATTCAACACGCGACCGATTCGCTGGATAGTTATTAGCTATGCTAAGAACTTACTAAGCCCTATGGCTTCGGCAACTACGGTGCAACGATCTACCGTAAGAGTGCATAACTGAACATATGGAGCACTGAAATGGACCTTTCTGTTCGAACCTCAAAGGGTGACAAGTTTCTTCGTTCGTTTATCGATTCGGAGAAGGGCACCGTCAACCGCGAGCTCTATATCAATCAAGACGTTTTTGAGCAGGAGATGGAGCAGATATATCGGCGCTGCTGGCTCTTCCTTGGTCACGAATCACAGCTGCGAAATCCAGGCGATTTCTTTGTTTCGCGCATGGGAACCGAAGAGGTGCTTGTCGTACGTGACCGCAAGGACCAGAAGATCAGAGCGTTTCTCAACTCCTGTCGACACCGTGGCGAGAAGGTCTGCCGATACGACCAAGGCAATTCACTTATCTTTACCTGCCCCTTCCACGCATGGACCTATGACACCTCTGGTCGTCTTGTTGGTGCAGCTGGGCAGAACAGCCCGCAGGGTTACGCGGGAGATCTAAAAAAGGAAGACTGGGGCCTCACCGAGGTCGCCCAGTTCACCAACTACTACGGCACCCTTTGGGCAACCTGGGACAAGGATGCACCCTCCTTCGAGGACTATCTCGGCCCATTCGCCGAGAGCGTCCGTTATATGTGTGAGGGTAGCGACGGCGTCGACAATGGGCTTGAAGTCTTCACCCCATTCCAGAAGTGGCGCGTGCCGACAAATTGGAAGGTCCCCGCATTCACCTCATCGCGTGACCCCGAGCACGGTGCGATGACGCACCGCTCCGTTAATGCAGCGGCCATCGGCCCGATGCGCGAGCTCCAGGGCGGCGACCGTTCACGCAAGCGGCAGCTCATAGAAAACATCACCTATGTGTGTGGCGACCATAATCTCGGTCACGGAGGCGCTTGGACAAAGTACCTCGCACCGGGGATCGCAGAGTACGTTGACGGCTGGTACGAAGACGGCGTCGATGATTACTTCCGTGAGATGCACGTGAAGAAGATGGAAAAGTACAAGGACCGCATCGTGCCCCCGCAGGGACATGATGCCGGACACTTCTGCGTCTTCCCGAACTTCATCATGGATGCGTGGCGCTGGCGGATCTGGCATCCACACGAGGTTGGGGTCGTTGAGCGTTGGAGCCTCTTTGGGGTTGACAAAGATGCGCCAAAGCATGTCAAGGATGCAGTGCGCCACTACGTCATGCGCTACAACGGACCATCAGGTGCAACCGAGTCAGACGACATGGAGAACTGGAATTACGTCTACCCGGCGAGTCGAGGTGCTGTCGCGCGCGAGTGGGACTACAACTTCGCGAATGGCCTCGGGCATGGATTTCAAGAGGACGGCGCTCCCGGCGCGCTGGTGTTTAACGGGAACCGTTCCGAGGAGGCGCACCGCGCGCGGTTTAGCCGCTGGCTCGCCTTTATGGAGGCGGAGAGTTGGGACGACCTCTACCCCATCAAGTCCGACGCAAACCACCGACTCTGGTAGGAGAGAGAGATGCCCGAGATTCTTAAGGAGTACGACCTTCGTGGTGTGCAGGGAGCGGAGATCTTCCGCGACCTCACTCCCGGACTCAAGTTGTTGCTTGATGACGGAGCGATTGGTTCGATCGTGATTAATCCAGCAGATGGCTGCTATATCGTCCTCGATTTCACCGACAGTCCTGCCGAGGCAGGACGCTCCGGTGAGGAAGAGATCGTCTATTTCGAAGAGGTTGTTGGCGTCGTCGCGTAAGTGACGCCAGGAAGGACACCATGACTGATCTGCAACGCCCAAAGAGCGAGGTCCGAAACGACTTCCTCCTCCAACACCAAGCTGCGCAATTCCTATACCGTGAGGCGCGACTCCTCGACGAGCGCCGTCTCTCCGATTGGCTAGAGCTCCTTGCCGAGGATCTGCACTACTTCATGCCGCTGCGACGCAATATCAAATACGGCGACTGGCACTTGGAGTACTCCGATCCCGAGACAGAGATCTCTTACTTCGACGAGGACAAGAGCATCTTGACCGGTCGTGTGCGCCAGATTGAGACCGGAGTGCACTGGGCTGAAGAGCCTGTCTCTCGATTTGAGCACATCATCTCCAACGTCGAAGTTACCGATCAGATCGGTGATGAGATCTACGTGAACTCCAAGTTTTATACCTACCAGAACCGACTCGCCGATGAGGTGCAGGTCTTCTGTGGCCGTCGCTATGACGTACTCCGACGTGACGAGGTCACTGACTTCAAGATCGTAAAGCGCAAGATCCTCATTGCGCAGAACGTGTTGCTCGCAAAAGTCATTAACACCTTCTTCTAGGCGTAATGGCACTCCTTCTTGATTGGCGTTTCCCTCTGGAGGGTGAGGGAAACTTCGTGCTCTACGACTCAGTGACGCAGGTCGTCCTTTGCACCTGGCCAATTGAGATTGAGCGCCTCACTGATTTCCTCAATGATCTACAACTTTTTGATGCCTCCGCTCGGTCAGATGGCGTGGAGAATGTGATCCGCGAGGATTTTGGCGATCTGATTATGACCCGATCAATCGAGGGCGATGTCATCCGGGTAGAGCCACAGAACTACTGGGAGAACATTGCCTACTGGTATCGCTCGCGCGGAGAAGATCCCCACTCATTCGATCGTCGGCAGGCGAGCCAGGGATAACCCAGTTCCCGTTCTCCCTTAAGGGCATGCTCGGCGAGGAGCGCTTTCCAACGATCTTCCCTCTATGGCATGGACATCGTAATGAAGTCGCGGGAATAGGCAGGATTGAAGAAGCGCTGCGGTGTCTGGTACATCGAACTGAGAAGATCAGTGCCATTTGATGGCCTCGCCTCTCCTCCCGGACTTTGCGGTGCATAGGAGGCAAAGATCGTCCAGAAGTAATTCATGTCGAGCGTCATCGCGCGAATGGCTCCAGCATCTGTAAGCACCGCTGCCAGGTTTGTAATTGTCATCTCTCCGGCTGCGTACACGAGGGCTCCATCGCGGGTCACTCCAATTCCTGACCGCCACACAATTGGCCGTGCGGAGAGGCTGTAACCCCAGGTATTGATGTCGTTCGCCTTCAATCCTGCCACCGGGTGCCCATGGTCGACGATCAGCGTCAGGTTCTGTCTGACAGCAATTACCTTTGGGGTCATATGAACATCGCGACCCCAAGCGCCCACTGTCGCTACACCATCGCGGTAGATAACCAGCGAGGCTCCGCCGACACGCAGTGGTTGTACGAGATGCCCTTCGCTGAGATAGCCGCCGTGGGAGTCCTTGAGTTGATAACCACCATCAAAGGCAACAACAAGTTTGCGTGAGGCAGCTGGCAGTACGGGAGCGGTGAAGTGCCAGAAGAGGCCTCCAGGGCTGAGACCTCCGGAATAAAGCTGCGCGCGAAGTAACTGTGTGTTCATCCAAGCAACAGCAGCAGAGCTGTACCCGGCATCGGGAAGTTTGATTGTCGCGCGATAGACCGCAGGATCTCCGCCTACGAGTCTCCCGATCAGGCGCCAGATTGCATCTCCTACCGGGGGATTTTTTGCAAGATGGTGCAGCGCTGGTAACCGTTCGGCGACTACTCCCTTCAGAGGGCCGGAGGTAGCCGAGTGGGTCGTGTGCGCTGGGCGAGTGAGAAGAAAGAGCACCAATGCAAGAGCGACGACGCCAACAAGAACCACGGACCTTCGACGTCGGATAACCGCTGGCGACGGTCGCCGACGCGTTGAGTGACGGCGCGTACCCTGCCGTGGTGCGCCAGAACGGCCCTCGCCTACGCGGCGACGTGATTGAGTGTGAGGGGGTGGACGGCGCGACATCCGCTCCACATTAAATTGCCCTGGCGGGTTTAGGGGATCAGAGGAGGGAAAAGGAGTCACAGAGGGCTCCACCTACCCCGTCTCCTCTGTGATGTGGCTTTTCCTTCGAATCGGGCGAGCAGAACCGCGTAAAGATGTGTCGTAAATGTTCCAGCTGTACCCCGTCGTGTGCGCGCCTTAGAGTCGATCCGTGGGAAGAAGCCTTGGAGAGATCCGTCAACAGACATTCTCCTCGCTTCGTTCGCCAAACTACCGCCTCTACTTTTTTGGTCAGGCAGCATCGATGCTTGGTACCTATACCCAAGCGACGGCGCTGACATGGCTCGTCTTAGTTCTCACCCATTCAGGAACCGACCTCGGACTCGTCACGGCGATTCAGACGCTGCCGATGATGTTGCTTGCGCCCTACGGCGGCGTCGTTGCGGACCGAACGGACAAGCGACGGCTCCTCATCGCCCTGCAGATTCTTCTTGGGGTCCAAGCACTTGCTCTAGCAATTGTCACCCTGCTTCACTCTGCGAACTTTGCTGACCTCTGCGGCTTCTCGCTCGCCCTTGGCCTCAACAACGCCTTCTCCAATCCAACGCGTCAATCATTTGTCCGCGAGATGGTTGACGAAACAACGATCCGCAACGCAGTCACGCTCAACACAATTACTGGTGCCACTGCACGATCACTTGGCCCCGCAATGGCCGGGGTGATCATTGCAATCGCAGGCGAGGCGCCATGTTTCTTTATTAACGCGGCGAGCTTTCTCGCGGTGATCTACTCCTTAAAGAAGATGAACACCGAAACGCTCTCCCGCGATTCCCCGGCGCCACGACGGCGCGGTCAGCTGCGCGAGGGGATTGCTTACACGATGCATACACCAGCGATCGCTGTACCAATCCTTACCATGGCGATCGTTGGCACCCTCGCCTATGAGTTCCAGGTCTCGCTTCCGCTGTTTGCACGCCTCACCCTCCACGGAGGATCGGAGACCTACGGATTCCTACTTGCGGTGATGGGTGCGGGCGCGGTCTCGGGCGGATTCGTCAGTGCCGCACGTAATCGCATCGGCTTTCGTCCGCTGATGAACTCCACCTTCGCCTTTGGCATCTCGATCCTCGCCGCCGCTCTCTCTCCCACGATCCTCCTTGCTTCGATCGCGCTGTTCTTCGTGGGTTGGTCGAACACCTCCTTCACAACGCTCGCAAGCTCTGCGGTGCAGTTAAACGCGGCCCCGCAGATGCGCGGTCGCGCGGTCGCCCTGTACCAGGTGGCCTTCCAAGGATCAACTCCGATCGGCGGACCGTTGATCGGCTGGATCATTGGATTGTCTACTCCACGTATTGGGCTAGTCGTCGGAGGACTCTCCTGTTTCGCGGCGATGGGACTCGCTATCTCGCTGAGAGCAAAGTTTGGACGTAGCGCAGTTCACGGCAGCGGATCTTCCTATGGACGAACCACAGAACTGCTCCCTTAAAAAACGAGTGCACCTCGCGACCTGATCAGGTTGATGACTGTTGAGGTGAGGGCTCCGATTCTCCTGGAGAGGATGCGTCATCTTCGACGATCGCGCGATCTTTGGCGGAGCGTGATCGCATCGTGCTCGCTACATATTCATTTCGAAGAAAGAGAGCGGTGATCGAGCCACCGGCGCCGATCGCGCCGCAGATGATAAAGGTCACCTTGAATGCGCCAAGACTGGGTACAAGACGGTGATGGTCAGCGCTTGCCAACACGGTAGTGAGCAGTGCAACGGCAAGCGCTGGCGCCGCGCGACGCACCATATTAAAGATCGCTGAACCATGGCCCGTGTCGGCGGTCGAGATGTTCGCGAAGGCGGAGATATTGACGGGAAGATTCGACTGTCCCACACCAAGCCCAAGACAGAAGAGCATGATTCGGAGCTGCCATGGGGAGGCCGACTGTGCGTTGAAGGTAAAGACCATCAGCATGATGACCATCACCGCGAGACCAAAGGAGATCGTCTTTCGCGGTCCGAAGTGATGGTAGGTCTTTCGCACCGTCTGGGCCGAACACATCACGCCGACGGTGAGCGGGAAATAGGTAAGTCCTGCGGCTAGTCCCGTGTACCCCTTCACCTCTTGGAGAAAGAGTGGGCAGAGCAGCAAGATCCCCTGAAAGGCACCGTTAGCAAATGCAGTAATCGTGGACGAAATTCGGAATGCTTTGTCGTGAAAGAGCCGAAGGCGCAACATCGGGTGGTCTGAGCGCAGCTCGGTACGGATAAATGCGACCAAGAGCGCAATGCCTACGATTCCCGAGACGAGGACCACGGGAGCGCCCCATCCCCGCTCTGGCCCCTGGTTGAGCGAATAGATAAATGAGGCAAGCCCGAAACCCGCGAATAAAAATCCAGAGAGATCGAAACGTGCATCGGGGCTCTCACGGTGTTCAGTGAGAAAGAGTGTGCCGAAGATGAGCGAGAGCACACCAATAGGGAGATTGACGAGAAAGATCCAGTGCCAGCTGAGCTTGGTCACGAAATATCCGCCGATGATCGGAGCGGTCGTAGGAGCGACGATCGTGGCAAGACCCAACGTCGGCTGGATGCTTGCGCGTCGCTCTGGAGGAAAGGCGCGATAAAGCATCGAAGCGCCTACGGGCGTGAGGAGTCCACCACCGATTCCCTGCATGATACGAAACACGATGAGCTCCGTGATGTTCGTGGAGAGCGCGCACAGGAGAGAGGCCAGAGTGAAGATCGAGATCGAACCAAGGAGTACGCGCTTTGTTCCAAAGCGGTCAGCAAACCAACCCGACGCCGGGATGAGAACGGCAAGGCTCAGGAGGTAGCCGGTTACGACCCACTGCACCGATGAGGTCGAGACATGAAACTGTTGCGAGAGTGTACTGAGCGCGACATTGACGATCTGGCCGTCCATCGATGCCATGAAGAGCGCCACCACGTAGACCACCGCGACCGCGTGCTGCTCCTTGACCCGTCTTCCGAATTTCGTCATCGACTCTCTGTCATTTCGTGCCCATCCTCTATTGCTCGGACCGGGCCAAGGCGATGTTAGTGCCGCCATCTTTTTAGGGCCATTGGGCTTAGCGGCAGGTGCAGATACCTCTAGCGCCTCGTTATTTCGCGTCTTAGTGTGGCTATATGGACATGCTCACCTTTGGTCGTACCGGTCTCAATGTCAGCGCGGTGGGGCTCGGCACCGGTGGAGCAAGTCGCCTTGGCATCGGAGACGGAGCTGATGCAGCACAGGCGATCGCAGTGATCCATCGTGCACTCGAACTTGGGATCACCTATTTCGATACGGCAAAGGGATATGGCACTGAGGGGGTGGTCGGCCAGGGACTACGAGGATCCCGCGATGAGATCATCCTCTCCTCAAAGGCATATGTCACCGGCGAGGATGGCCGATTTGTCACTGCGGCAGAGATGCGCGAAGCGATCGATGACTCACTTCGGAGCCTCGAAACCGAGATGATCGACGTGTATCACCTCCATCGCCTATCGCTCGATGAGTATGACTACGCAGTGGCCGAGATCTTGCCGGTGCTCGATGAGTACCAAGATTCAGGAAAGATCCGCTTTATTGGTGTCTCTGAATCGACCAGCCGTGATGGTGACCATCAGATGCTTGTGCGTGCCGCCAAGGACAACTATTTCGATGTCATGATGACCGGCTTCAATTTCTACAACCAGGGCGCCGTTTCGAACCTCTTCCCGCTTACGAAAAAGCGCGACATTGCGATCGAGATAATGGGAAGTGCGCGTGGCCCCTATTCGCGACCTGACCTACTCATCGCCGAGACGCGTCGCCTCATCGCAAGCGGCGAACTCGATCCGATGCGCATCGACGCAGAAGATCCGCTCGGCTTTCTCATCGGTGAGGGGCACGCTTCGAGCCTCGCAGAGGCCTCCTACCGTCTCACTCGTTACGAGCCGGGCGTCCACGTTGTACTCGTCGGAACCGGGAATATCGCGCACCTCGAGGAGAATCTCAACTCACTGCACGCCGGCCCACTGCCCGCCGATGATCGAGCAAGAGTCGCTGAACTCTTTGGCCACCTAAGGGTGGTCCGCGGTTAACCTCCGCCACCCCCGAAGCGACCACAGAGGTGTCCCTGTCAAAAAGTTGTGCACCCCTCGCAGGTTCTCCACAGGGGCGTGCTGTCTAGAGTGAGGGTTATGCGCACCCACTCACGCTCGTGGCACCTCCTTCGCACGCTCCTCGCACCACTTCTCATGGCAGGAGCAACACTGATTGTTCTGACGGGTACAACCAGTGCCTCTCCATCGAAGTTGACCTGGTCGCGCTGCGACACCAGCTTCCGTTGTGCGGTGCTCACGGTGCCGGCGAATTACGCATCACCTACGAAAGGGTCGCTAGGAATCTCCGTCGTAGAACTACCTGCGACAGGAGCCGCACCTATCGGAGACATCGTGATTAATCCGGGCGGGCCGGGAGGCTCGGGTATCCAATTCCTCACACAGTCGGTGTCGATCTTTCCGGCCTCTCTCCGACAGAATTTCAATCTTGTGAGCTTCGATCCGCGGGGCGTTGGTGCGAGTGATCCGGTGAACTGCACTGATGCCGCGGGGATCCGCGCGCTGCTCGCGCTCAACCCAGCGCCAACGACCAAGGCAGAGATCGCGACGGTCGTCGCCGGCACGAAGGCCTTCGTCGCTGGATGCGAGGCAGAGACTCCAAAGAATGTGCTCCTCAATGTGAGCACGCTCGATACTGCCCGAGATCTCGACCAACTTCGGATCGCCCTCGGTGGCGCCAAACTCAACTATCTCGGGTTCTCCTACGGCACCTACCTCGGGGAGCAGTATATGAAGCTCTTCCCGCATAACTACCGTGCCATGGTGCTCGACGGCGTTGTCAATCCAGCACTTACGACAACGGTCTCAGATCAGCAGCAGGCCGTGGGATTCGAGGTTGATCTTCACGACTTCTACAATTGGTGCCCCACTAATGCGACCTGTAAAAAGGAGCTCCCTCAGGGAGCAAAGACCGAGCTGACAGGCCTGCTACACAGCTTTGCCGCGGGAGCTACTGAGAGTGCCGCGCTGGCACCACTCTATGGCGGAACGGTCAAGGTGACCTATGGAATCCTTACTACCGCGGTCATCGCCTCGCTCTATGCCAGCAGCGAGTGGCCAGGTCTCGCGCAGGCAATACATGCCGCCGAGCACGGTAACGGAGAGCCGCTCGTCGCGATCGTGTACAACTACGCGGGGCTGCAACAGAACGGCACCTATGACAACATGCTCGCCTCCAACACGGCGACAAACTGCGAGGACAACACTGCGCCGACCTCCATCGCTACCTATCAGGCCCTGGCCCGACAGATG
>CAIMWD010000032.1 GCA_903845085.1 uncultured Acidimicrobiaceae bacterium | reverse complement strand
GCTGGTACGAGTTCATTCCCTGGGGGAAAGGTTGTTCGTTCGATGAGTCGTGTGGATGCTGCGCTGAAGGCTTCCGGAAAGTCGCGATATGTCGCTGACTTCATGGTGCCGAACATGGTCTACGCCGCCTGTGCCCGGTCGACGATGTCGCATGCAGTGATTACGCGCATCGACACGAGTTTTGCGGAGAGCTGTCCCGGAGTGATTGCGGTGGTGACGGCGAAAGATATTTCGACCGTTCCCTATGGTCGTGCGCTGATCGACACGCCACTTCTTGCGCGCGACAAGGTCCGCTTCGTCGGCGAACGCGTCGCGGCCGTCGTTGCGACGAGTCGCGCGGAGGCCGAATATGCCGCAGCGATGATTGAGATCGATTATGAGCCGCTTCCCGCGGTCTTCGATGCGATCGAGGCCTTGGCAGAGGATGCCCCAGTCATTCACGAGGCGCCCTGGAACTATCAGGGTGCGCGTGTGACCGAGAGCGACCCGATCAATCTCATCCATCGCGCGGTCCACGGCGATCCCGACGAATTTGCTGCTGCGTTGGCCGAGGCGGCGCATGTTGTAGATGTCACCTACACGACGCAGGGGGTGCATCAGGGCTACCTGGAGCCGCAGGCATGTATCGCCGACTATGAATCGCCCGAATCTGTGCGTATCTGGCTGACCAATAAGGCGCCGTATCGGGTGCGCAACATGGTGGGGAGCTGTCTCGATATCGATCCAAACGCGATCGAACTTCAACCGATCGTGCTGGGCGGCGATTTTGGCGGCAAGGGGTCGCCCCAAGATGCCCCTCTTTGTACCGCGCTGTCGCGCCACGTTGGGCGCCCCGTCAAGATGGTCCTGCGCTATAGCGAGGATCTCACTGCGGCGAATCCACGGCACCCGGCGCAGATCCGTGTGCGTATCGGCGCAGATGCAGAGGGAAAGTTTTTGGCGATGGGACTCGTTGCCTATCTCAACGCCGGAGCCTATGGCAGTTTTACTCCGAATGTGCCGGCGCCACATGGCTCGGTAGAGGTTCCCTCCTACCGGATCCCCGTCTTCTTCTCTGAGGCCAATCGTGTGTACACAAATACCGTGCCTCGCGGAAACATGCGCGCCCCTGGCGCGCCCCAGGGAATGTTTGCTGTTGAATCGGCGTTGGATGAGCTTGCGCAGGTGGTCGGCATCGATCCCGTTGAATTGCGACGTCGGAACCTGCTCGCCACCGGCGAGGAGGATCTCTCTCATGAGGTGTGGCTTGAGCACCGAGGGCTGGAGACAATCGATGCTGCGATGGCGAATCTTGTGCGGGTCGATCCCCCCGAGGGATGGCTCTATGGCTATGGTGTCTCCCTCTACAGCCGCCCAACGACCTCAATGGCAAATACGAGTATCCGCCTTACCCCCGTTGATGATGGATGTGTGCGGGTAGAGACACCGTTGGTGGAGACCGGCACCGGAAGTCACACCGCACTGCGTCAGATGTTGGCGGATCAGCTAGCACTCCATCCGAGCAAGATTGAGATCGTAGGTATCGGCACGGGCGATCTTCCCCGCGAGGCCGGAGCCGGAGGGTCCCGCGTGACCGCAGGACTCGCCGCCGTGGTGGATGTCGCTGCAAAGGCGTGGATGAATAGGCTGCGTGATGAACCAGTCGTCGCAGAGATCAATGAGGACTCTGGTGTACACGTCGGTTCCTATATCATGCAGATCGCGCAGGTTGCCGTCGATCCCGAGACTGGGCAGCTGCGGGTTCTCGAACTGTTGAACTCTATTGACGTCGCCGCGATCATCAATCCGTTGGCACATCAGATGCAGGTCGATGGTGGCGCGACGATGGGGATTGGATTTGCGGTACTCGAGGACCTCGATGAGTCAGAGGGACAGGTCTGGGCGGCGAATATGGGCGAGTACAAGCTGCCCTCGGCGCGCGACGTGCCGCTGTATAAGACGGTTCGGGTGGCAGGGGCCATCGGACTTGGCACGGCCAATGTGAAAAATATCGGTGAGACGACGACGCCTCCGGTTGCCGCGGCAGTTGCAAATGCGGTCTACGCGGCAACGGGTTGTCGCATCCGTGATCTACCGATCACCTCCGAGAAGATATATCAAGCGATGAGGGGACAATGATGCAGTTAGAGATCATGCTGAACGGCGAGCCTTTGTCCGCCGAGATCGCTTCGGATGCGCTGCTCGTCGATGTGTTGCGTCTGAATGGTTTCACGGGGACGAAGGAGGGCTGCGGTGTGGGAGTCTGCGGTGTCTGCACCGTGTTGGTGAATGATCTTCCCGTCGCCTCGTGCATCACTCTCGCCGCGTTGGTCGAGGGTTCGCAGATCTGGACCGTAGAGGGGCTTACGGCAAAGGACGAGAATCTGCTCAATGCCTTTGTGGAGAAGGAGGGAATGCAGTGCGGAATCTGTACTCCAGGACAGGTTGTCTCCTGTTATGCACTCGGACTTGAAAACCCGAAGGCGAACGAGGAGGAGATCCGCGAATACATGTCGGGGAACCTCTGCCGCTGCACTGGATACGTCACCATTACCGAGTCAGTGAGGCAGTACCTTGCCAGCAAATGAGATGATCATTACTCGCCCTACCTCGGTAGAGGCGGCCCTTGAAGAGCTCGCCGACGAGAACTCGCTGGCGGTCGGCGGTGGTACCTCGATCGGGCTCATGGTAAAGAACCGGCTCATCGAACCGGAGCGGCTCGTGAGTCTCAATGGAATCGCAGCGCTCCATGGAATCGAGGAGCGGGGCGAGGGCGGATTTCGACTCGGCGCCATGACAACGTTGCATGAGCTTATTCACTCTCCTATTGTCACCGCGTCATTACCCTCACTCGCCTTCGCCGCCGCACGAGTTGGAAATCCACGAGTGCGCTCCGTTGCCTCAATCGGTGGCGCAATCATCCACGGAGATCCCCGCCAGGATCTCCCTCCGGTGCTGCTCTCGCTGGATGCAATTGCACACGTGGTGGGTCCGAGAGGTGGACGAGAGATCCCGCTCGCAGAGTTTTTCCTCGGCTTTATGGAGTCTGCTGCGGAGGAGGATGAGTTGGTGACGCAGGTGACCGTTCCCCTTCGCACGGGTCAGCGCGCGACCTACACCCGATTTACCCCCGGCTCTGAGGATGACTATCCCACCGTCGGTGTCGCGGTTGCAGGGAACCTCGACAATGAGGGTGTAATAACTGGCGCAAAGATCGCACTCGGTGGCGTTGATGCAACCGCGATCCTTGCCCATGAGGCTGCCGAGATGCTGGTTGGGCAACGACCGAGCGAGGGTCTCTTCGCGGAGGCGGCCGCTGTCGCGGCCGCGGCGGCAAATCCCTCAGACGACCAGCGTGGCTCTGAGGAATACAAGCGGGCCATGGTTGCGGTCTGGACGAGACGCTCGCTTGCCCGCTGTCTTGCGCTCTAAGGCAAGAGCGAACCCCTCGCAGTGGAACTAAATGTGCTGGGTGGCACATTGGAGATCTGTGGAACAGAGCCGTTAACGGGATTTTTCCGTGATGGTTGCTGTGCAACGGGACCGGAGGATCTCGGGAGTCATACCATCTGTGCCATTGTGACGCCCGAATTTCTCTCACACCAGCGCTCGATTGGAAATGACCTTTCGACACCAAACCCCTATTTTGGCTTTGTAGGACTTGTGCCGGGAGACCGTTGGTGCGTGACGGCCCACAATTGGCTTCGCGCACACCACGAGGGCGCCGCGGCGTATGTCGTTCTTGCGGCGACAAATCAACGGGTGCTCGATCTCGTTGCCCTTGAGGTGCTGCTCGAGCATGCGATCGATGGCCCGGAGGGACCCGAAACCTTCCTCACCTGACTCGGCAGCTCGTGGGCGCTGCAAGCGCCGAGGCGATCGGTCTTAGGGGGTGGGGGTCGTCGTTGATGGTCCCCCGCGCGCGAGGTTATCGATCTCCCGGGTAATCGCCGCCTCGACGTTGGCGACATCTTTCGCCAGCTGTGTACCAGAGAGTGACGAGCCAGCTTGGGAGAGATCTTTGGCGAGCGTACTGGTAACTCCCTTAGTGATAGAGCTTCGTTCCGCTGCGGTGAGTGACTTTGGCAGCGTCTGCGCGACTTGACTCGCGATCGCGGCGGCACTCTTCTGTAACGACGAGGATCCTGAGGCGGAGCTCGTCGTGGTCACGCCGGAACTTGAGGTCGTGGGCGTATTGTGCCGGAAACCCTCATAGAGCGCAAAACCTACCGCGAGGAGCACGATCACGACGGCGAGTTTCACCAACCGGAAGATAAGTCGAATCACCCCTGCAGTATCTCAACTATCTACCGCGTTGGGGGAGCGGGTGGCGGAGCTGCTGCGGTGAGGGCGTGCTCCACAGAGGCGCCGTCGGTTCTGTAACTGAGATCAACGGGGGTATTCGATGTGGCGATTAGACGGGAATTGCTCCCGTGGTCACCGTCACGAGGGTGCCGATCGGGTCATAGGGATAGACCACCTTCGCCGCCGCGATGGGAAGTTCAACGCAGCCATTGCTCTGGGGAAATCCGTAGGAGGCACGGACGTATCCGTGTACGGCATCCGAATTCAGGTAGTAGGAGACCCACGGAATCCCGGAATCGTTGTAGGTGGTCCCGTTTGGATTCGTACCTCGCATGGTCGTTGTCACGTATCGGAGCCACACCGGCCACGTCCCCTGTGGAGTGGTAGCTCCCGGAACTCCCGTGTTCGCCAGCGAGGAGATAATGAGCGCTCCGTTGGAGAAGACGTCGAGGCGCTCGGGAAGTGTCTCGGTCACCAGTACGTAGTTGTAAGCCGGCGCGAGCTTTCGCTGGGCAACCGCGCTGACGACCGCTGACCAGAGCGCCGCGGTCGGCAGTCCATCCACGGTCATGTTGTGATCCATCTCGAAGCGCTCTATCGCGCTTTGATCGAGCACCGACCACTGTCCCGCACGAAAGAGTGAGAGGAGCTGAGTGGGGGTGTGCGGGAATCGCTGACTGAAGGTGCCGGCACGGGGTGCAAGAGCGACGAGGGGAGCGCTCGATGGTTCGCTAGCAAGCGCGGCCTTTGTATGTACGCGGTGCGGCGTGAAGCTCACCGGTAGGTAGCCGATCTCCGCTAGGAGCTGTTGTAGACGAAGGAGGGAGGCGCCGACAGCGGTAAAGGTCGAGGTCACACCTGCGGGAAGGTGAGCTCCATCGGTGGTGCGAACGCCTGTTGCGCCACCGGGAACGGTGATCGTGTACTGCATTCCTGGCGTCATGTTGCCCGTGGGCACGAAGAGAAAGGTGCCGCCATTCACTTTCCATACGCCGCTAACCGCAGGAGTGATGACGGGTCGCGGCGAACCGGCGGCGATAATTCCGTTAATGCGAACCGTGATCGGGCTCTGCCACGCGATGTTGCGGGCCCCGTTACCAGGCGTAACAGAGGTGAGCGCGAGTCCATGCCCGATCAGTCGGGGGAGCTGTGGTGCAGCAAGCGCAGGTGCGACGAGTCCCAGCGATCCAGCAAGGACAAGGATCGCGGATACGACCACCTCTCTGCTCCAGCGTCTCTTCGGCCGTGGTGAACCCGTGCTCGTCATCTTGCTTTCCCTCCACCCCCCGCAATTAGCTCCGCTCTCTCGCAGTCGTCATGTGGTTTCTCCTCCCATGCTAGAGCGTTGTGCTCATCGACTGAGCGTTGGGTCGCGCCAACTAGGTAAATCGCCTCACCCACCGGCGTGGTGCGGGCAAAATAGAGGTGTGACTTGGTGGCGATCTCGCAGCGAAGAGAAGGATGCCTAACGGCGGTTCTCTGATCTTGTTGATCTTCCGCTCACCGTCTTAGCGATCGCGTGGCTGCCGATACTGGTGGTGCCGCTCCTCGTCTCGCTCCACGGTGCGTGGGACTCGACATTTAACTTGATCGACTACCTAATTTGGGCATCGACGATCCATTGCAGTGAGGTGTTCGAGGCGTGCAACGTCCGACTGAGGGTAGGAAGTGCCACGTTAACGATGGTGTTGTCAACAACCACGAGAAAGACCGCGAGGCAGAGTACGCCAAGGGCCACACCTGGTCGAACGGGAGATGTTGATCGCATTCATACTCCAATCACGCCAATGAGCTGGATATATAGAACAGTGTTCTACTTACCTGAATCAGTGTAGCGCAATCTAGAACAGCGTTCTACTAATAGAATGAGCCTATGTCTGATGTCGTTTCACTCAAGGTGGAGACTGAGTCAGTGGAGCTTCGCCTGTTGAATGCGGCGGAGGCGATTCTGGAGTCGGAGGGTCCTGACAGCCTGTCGGTGCGGCGAATTGCAAAGGCAGCAGGAGTCGCCCCGATGGGCGTATATAACCACTTTGAGGGAAAGATGGGCATTATCGATGCACTCTTTCGGCGTGGATTTGCCCGGCTTGGTGCAGCGATGTCCTCGTTGGTGGAGATTGAGAATCCTCTGGAGGCGCTTGCCGAGGGAGGCCGTCGTTATCGCAGCCTGGGACTTGCGCATCCGATGGCCTATCAGCTGATGTTCCTACGACCAGTTCCTGGATTCAATCCCTCGATCGAGTCGGCAAAGGTAGCTACTGCGGCCTTCGAGGGTCTCATTAATGCGGTTCGCCGTGCTGCTGCCCTCGATCTTCTGCGCGATCTCGATGCAGTCGTAACCGCTCAGATCCTCTGGGCCTCCTACCATGGATGGGTCGCACTCGAGATCTGCGGACTTGGCTTCGTATCTGATGTAGATGCGGGTGCAGAGGCGCTTGGCGCGGCGATCTGGATGGGAATCGCGAATCCGAACCTTGTCATCAACGAATAGCGTGCGTTTGTGCTCACGGTTCTCAATCGATTCGATCGATCAAACCGATCGACGGAACTGCCTCGCTCTACAATGAGGAGATGAGCGTTCCTGAGCAAACGGAAGAGGACCCGCCTCGGTCGCGACCGAACTGGACCTTTCTTACCAATCATGCGCACGTTCTCGTTTGCATCGCGACGCAGACAGATATCCGCGGGCGCGAGATCGCGGAGCGGGTGGGTATCACCGAACGCGCGGCACAGTCAATCATCGCGGATCTTGTACGCGATGGGTACGTCACGCGAGAGCGTGAGGGTCGTCGCAACCGCTATCTCATTAATCCCAACTCACCACTGCGTCACCCGATTGAATCCGGTCACAGCGCAGGCGAGCTTCTTGAAATGCTTGGGCGTGTTCCGACCTCGTCGATATATCGCCAACGCTAGAGAATGTTCTTCGCTCGAATACAGCGCTAGAGGTGGTCTCCTCGGGCCTGAGGTGCCTCGTCGTCTGACTTGGTGGCGGAGCTGTCGAGATGAGAATCGACGGATCGACCGAGCTTTGCCGGCCACCAGTTCCACCTTCCCAACAGCGCGACGGTGGAGGGGACCAAGAGAGTTCGCACGAGGAACGTATCCATCAAGATTCCGGTTCCAAGGCCCACGCCGATGTCGCGGATCTGGCTGCCTCCCGGACCGCTGCTTCCTGCAACTGCCAGCACGCCAAAGGTTCCGGCAAGAATCAGGCCCGCAGCACTCACCGTCGGTCCGGTGCGCCCGACGGCGACGACAACAGCCTCGCGGATAGAGCGATGGTGCGCCTCCTCGCGGATGCGGGTCATCACCAAGATGTTGTAGTCCTCACCAAGTGCGAGAAGGAAGATAAACATCAGAAAGGGCAGGATAAACGTGAGACCACTCTCGCCACCAAGATCAATAAACAAGATTGTGGCGAGGCCGAGCGCAGCGAGGTAAGAGAGCACGACACTGATGATGAGATAGAGCGGTGCGACAAGGCTTCGGAGCACGAGCGCGAGTAGCAGAGCGATCGCAAGAATTGCCAGCGGAAGGATGTGTAGGAGGTCTTGGTTTGAGGTGTGGTCGACGTCGTAAAGTGCTGCCGCCTCTCCTGCAAGTCCCTCTGCGTGCGCACCGGTTGCCTGTCCGACCTGCGTCAAAAGTGAGCGGATCTGCGGAGTTGCATCGAGGGCAGCGTTCGAGGATTGGTCTCCAACACGGAGTGTCGCCTCAAACTGGATCGTACGCCCGTCGGCACTCACAAATACCGACGTGGCCCGGTAGGCGTTGTATTGCGCCGGTGTCGCGCCACTATTGCCACCTGGAGTGGCACTCAGGTTCAACGGATCCCCCAGGCGGGCGTGGAGCCGAGCATAGAGCGAGGGCGTCAATATCGCGCCGTTGGGGTTGAAGGGTCCGGCCAGAAGATTGAACTTTTCGCTTGCATGAAGTTTCTCGGTCAACACTGCAATATCGCTTGGGTGATCCCAAATGGGGGTGGTGTAGGTGAACACCAGATTCGCAGGATTGACACTTGTGTTGGGAAAGTGCTTCGCAAGCAGCTGATTACCTATCGCGGTATCGGTGCCTGCCGGCGCGGAGAGCTCGCCGCCAAAACCACCGGAATGGAAACCGAGTGCACCGATCGCAAGCATCACAAAGATCAGGATCCCGATTGCAAGAGTCCACGCCGGTCGCCGCACGAGACGGCCTGCGAGCCGACCCCATGCTCCCTCAGTATTCGCCTGTTCATCGAGTCGTGCGGGCCAAAAAACGGCACGGCCAAAGATGGCAAGGAGTGCTGGTAGGAGGGTAATGCCGGCGAGCAGCATCACGGCCACACCAATGGCAAGTGGAAGTCCGAGGTCCTTATAGATACCAAAGGTGGCAAGGAGGAGGGAGAGAAGCGCAAAGATCACCGTGCCTGCGGATGCGCTAATTGATTCACCGACACGAGCGAGTGAGTGCGCGACGGCCTCGCGGACCTCCAGTCCGCGTCGGACCTCCTCGCGAACACGGAAGACCAAAAAGAGTCCGTAGTCGGTCCCTGCGCCGAGTAATAGAACGATAAGTAGTAGCTCAGTGATCTGAGAGATCTTGAGACCATGGGCACCGAGGCCACCGATGAATCGAACGGAGATGAGGAGCGCGAATCCTGCTGGCAAGAGCGTAAGTAGAGGCGCAAGGATCGATCGAAAGATGACCAGCAACAAGATCACGATGAAGATGAACGAGAAGCGCTCCGTCTGATTACTCGACTGGTTTGAGTTCTTTTGATCAGCGACGTTGGTAGCGGTCGGCCCGGCAAGATGCAGCTGTAGTCCAGCAGGTTCGTGCAGTGTGGCAAGCGTGTTCGCGATCGCGTTTACGATCGTTGTCTGGCGAGCAATGTCTGCTGATCCTGCGTCGGCGTTGATAAGAATCTGCGCAGCTGCGCCATCTCGTGAAACCGCGACGACGTGTGCGCTGGAGACACGGGGCACCACTTGGATTGATTTTGCGGCCGTGGCCAAGGCGCTCGTGTCTTGGGCGGTGAGTTGACCCTGCGAGGTCGTTGCGACGACCAGAATTTGGGTCGCTGAATTTGAGTTCCCGAAGATCGGGGTTGCAAGCGATGACGCGACCGAACTCGGTGCGCTCGCGGGAAGGAACTGGCTGTTGTTGTTGTTGACCTCACTTGATAGTGAGGGCAAAGAGTGAGTCGAAACAACGAGTACGACGATCCAAACGAGCACGATGACAAATCGGAATTTGACAACGAAGCGGCCAAGCGGAGCAAAGAATCGATTCACGTGTTCTTCTACCTCTTTGGATGTTGAACTCTCGGGGGAGAGGTGCGGGCCGGTCGCCGTACGCAATGTTAGTTCGGAGCTTTTGTCGTGGGTCCTTGTCGTGTGATGGTGAAGCCTGTATCTCCGGATCGATGTTCTAGGGAGTGACCGAGTCGAGCGAGTCGTTCAAGGTTGGGTCGGTGATATCAGGAGGCACGACCAGTTCACGTTCCTGCGGCGGTGCCGCAACGCCGCGACGCAACTCCATCTGCGGAATCAACCAAGAGGCACCAAATGCCATGACGGCGATCGGTGCAGCGATCACGAAGACCGATTGAATCGCCTGAGCGTAACCACTGATCAAACCGAGGTGTACCGCTGCAGGTAAGTGGTCAAGAACTTTTGGCGTGAGACTGGTGAGGGATGTCCCCCTCGGGAGCGCAACACCATGGAGATGGTTGCGTAGGTCCCCGACGAGCAGATTAGAGAAGATCGCCCCGAAGATCGCGGTTCCAAAGGAACCACCAATCGATCGAAAGAACGTTGCACCAGAGGTTGCCACGCCAAGCTCAGAGTGTGGGACGGCATTTTGTACTACGAGCACGAGAACCTGCATCGTGGAGCCCAGACCGACTCCGAGAACAAACATATACAGAACGCCAAGCAGGGGGCTGGTGCCCACTCCCATGAGCGAGAGCAGAAAGAGACCCAAGGTCACCAGTGCTGTTCCGACGATGGGGAAGTTTCGATAGCGACCAGTCTTTGAGATTGTGATACCCGAGAGCGTCGACATAATGATCATCCCAAGGAGCAGTGGCACGAGCTGCAGCCCGGAGACGGTAGGTGATTCACCTCGGACTACTTGGAAAAAGAGTGGCAGATAGGTGAGTGCCCCAAACATGGAAAAGCCGATCACGAATCCAACAAGATTCGAGACGGTAAAGGTGCGGATATGAAAGAGATGAAGAGGCAGAACCGGTTCCTTCGCCCGGCGCTCGGCGGCGACGAAAACTCCCACCAGGAAGATACCGGCAGCACCGAGTGCAATGATCTGCGGGCTCGACCAGGGATAGGTGGTTCCACCGAGACTGGTAAATAGCACCAGAGCCGAAGTTGCGAGGACCAAGATAGTGATCCCGAGATAGTCGATGATGTGGGGAACGCGACGAAGTTGTCCAGGTACCTGAGCAGCGATGACCACCAGCGCGATCGCGCCAACGGGAAGGTTTATGTAGAAGATCCAGCGCCAGGAGAGCTGTTCTACAAAGACACCTCCGAGGAGCGGCCCAATGATGGAGGCGATCCCAAAGACACCACCGAAGAGCCCCTGATAGCGACCTCGATCACGTGGCGCGACTACATCACCGACGATTGCCTGTGCACCAACCATAAGGCCGCCACCACCGAGGCCTTGGATCGACCGGAAGATAATCAGCTGGATCATCGTGTGGCTTAACCCGGAGAGGGTTGATCCTAAAAGGAAGACCACGATGGCTGACTGAAAGAAGATCTTTCGCCCGTATTGGTCGCCCAGTTTTCCCCAGAGGGGAGTTGAGACCGTCGAGGCAAGGAGATATGCAACAACAATCCATGCGAGGTGCGACGCACCGTGTAGATCCGCCACGATTGTCGGAAGTGCTGTGGAGACAATCGTCTGATCAAGGGCCGCGAGAAACATGCCGAGCATGAGCGCTCCAATGATTAACAGCACTCGGCGGTGACTGAGATTGGGAATAACTCTCTCGGTCACCGTGTCGTCACCTGTCGTACTCATAGTGGTGCTCCCCGTGCTCTCTTCTTTGTTGTGGAGGCAGACGTGCCATGACGCGAATTTTTCAGAGGGTGATTATCGCTGAGGAGGCCATTTGCCAGATTGTCAAGGGCGTGAGCAGTGAGTTCGGTAAGTGAGTCGCTGCCATCGCTCTCCTTCCAAAAAAGTGCCGCGGATCTTGCTGCTGCAAGCGTGGTCGCTGCCAGAAGCGCGGGGTAGGGGTCGATCGTAGAATCGACCCCGAGTCGCTCTGCGATCGCCCGGGTGAAGGTCTCCTCCAACATTCCAATGTGTGCCGCATATGCGCCACGAAGGTCGGGATCGTTGCGGACGATCTGAAAGCGCTGGAACCATGCTGCTCGGCCTTCGTCCAGGTTATTTAGTTCAGCCTCCGTCATCTCGGTATCGGCAAGGATGGCTGCTCGGATTGCGGTGAGGGGACTCTCTGTTGCGGGTCGGCTGAGGAGTGTGACACGGAACCGATCGAGCCGTTCCGGGTCAATGCCAATAACCGCAGACTCCTTGGTGGGAAAGTAGTTGAAGAAAGTTCGGAGACTGACGTCAGCTGCCTCTGTGATCGCCTCGATCGTGACATTCGCAAAGCCCCGTTCAGCGACAAGCTGCAGCGCCGTAATCCGTAGCGCCTGACGAGTGGCGAGCTTCTTGCGGCTTCGACGCCCCGCGGCGAAATTGTGCGAGGTCGTCTGGCCTATCTCGGAGTGTGATCGGTCGATCCTCGAGGGAGGCATCGACTCTTGATTTGATTGGTGATCTTCGCGGATGCTGGACATCGGAGAGAGATCCTATCGTGCAGTAAATATAAAAATGCAGTAAATGCAAAAATTTACCTGCGATCTGGGTTGCCCTCGCGATTGGGTAATTTCCCGACGCAAGGCGCAACAGCTTCCCGCGCGTTCTAGGGTGTGCGCGCGAGGGGAACAAGTTTTGGATGGTGGTGAGGATCATCGACGCTGAATCGCGTGGGCGGAAAGTGCCCGAGATCGGATCGGTGGCGGGAGCGCGGGGTGTCTGCAAAATAGTTGAGCACCTGCCAAAGATGGTGATGGTAGGGACGCGATATTTCGCGCGATAGAGAGTTGGGAATTACCTGTTCGCCCTTCGACCAGGAGGGGACGAGATTGATTGGGAGCGGTGGTGGCCAATGGCGATCCGCATCTTTGGTTCCACGAGATGGCGTCTAACTGCGGGGCGAAGCCCCACATGGGCGGTCGTCGCAGGGTAAGTATCGTGCGCGATCCATTGTTGGCCGGCTACGACGCCGGCGATGTGGTCAAAGATGAGCCCGAGTCAAATGTGCCAAGTCGTATGAAGTTTGAAAGTGGTGGAGGAACATGATGTTCGTCGGTCGAATACTGCTGGAGTCAACGGTAGATCTGAACTCCCCAGGAACCTATGTGCATTGGTCAGTATTTGATCTGTCGCTGTCCAATGTGATCCTGATTGTGGTGATGGTCGTGATCTTTGGAATCGCGCTCGTCGTGCCGTTTCCCGGTCATCATGAGAGGGAGTCATTATCAAGCCCTGGGGGAGCCGAGCAGGAGCATGCGGGCATTGTCACTGCGGCCGAGGTAGCGGCGCTCAATGCCGATTCGGCCATGTGGACAGCGAGACTTCGTAACCTCGCGCTGCGATATCTGCCTCCGGGAAAACTTCTCCCGGATCGCCAACCCGCCTATGTGGCATCGTGGATCTATGTGTTCGGCGTTGCCTCAATAGCCGCACTTATCATAATTATTCTCTCCGGCTGTCTCATCGCTCTTGGTGGCGTCGACTGGTGGCACACAAATCGTGTCGGACATTTTTTTAACAGTCTCCACCTCTGGAGTGTGGAGTTGTTTATGGCCTTTCTCGTTATCCACCTCTGGGGAAAGTTCTGGATGGCCGCCTGGCGAGGTCGTCGCTCACTGACATGGATGACCGGTGTCATGGCCTTCGCGATATCGGTTCTGGAGTGCTTTACCGGCTATCTCTCGCAGCAGAATTTTGACTCGCAATGGATCTCCACATCTGGCAAAGACGCGTTCAACGCAGTCGGAATTGGAGGATTTTTTAATCCTCTTAATTTCGGCCAGATGATGATCTGGCACGTAGTCCTGATCCCCGTGATGCTCATTTCAATGGTAGGAGTCCACGTCTTGCTCGTGCGTATTCGTGGCGTTGTGCCACCAATTCCTACGACGCGCCCGCGTGGGGCCATCGCGCGACGCGAACGTAGGCGAATTGAGGCGCAGCCGTGGAGTGGTCCGACCCGCCGCTACGACATCGTGAAAGAGGCAACTGGAGCCGTGGTGATCGTGCTCGTGCTCGTTGTCGCGCTCGCCACATTGCTCTCTTCGCCAAATGATCCACCAGTCACTATTGCAAGTTGGTCGCACGTTGCACCCGCTGACTTTCTTGCGACCGCCGCCTCCGAGCTGGCAGGAACGAGTGAGACGGCCACCTATGGCCCTCCCTATAACCACCAGTCCGGCAGTGTCCAAAAGGTTGGTCCTGGTTGGCAGATGTTGGCCGGCGTAAGGATTCCCGTCGACGCAGCCGCAACCTTTGTGCTCGACCCGCTGGGCCGAATTGCGCTCGCAGACCCGACCCTCGCGGGCGCACTTCGGAGCTACAACGAGGCAAGCGCCAAGATCCGACAGAGTTGGGCAAACACGTATCTCAACGCAGTGACGAAGGTCACCTTCACGCGCGGTGCCCTCAGAGTCCCGGTGGCGAACTATGGACCGGTTGGGCTGATGATGTCGACGGAGCTTGCGTACGCGCAAGCCGGTGCGATAGATACCGATCTCCTCGCGCAGCGTCCCTTCTACGGTTCGGATTACACCAAGCCACTCCTGTTTATCGAAGACGGCAGCTACTTCTCCTCGCTCGCGACCTCGATGCACCTCACCGGATCGCAGTGGGGTGTCATGAATGAGTCCGGTAGTTATCCCGGTCAGCCCTGGCTCTGGCTGTACACGCTTTGGTATCAGCTACCTGGTTTCTCGAGCTCGCCGAACGTCGATGTCATCGCGGTCTACCTCACTGGCGCTGCAACGATCTTGCTTCTGAGTGTCCCCTTTCTCCCGGGCCTTCGTGATATTCCTCGATGGATACCCCTCCACCGTCTGGTCTGGCGCAGGTGGAACCATCTTGACGATCACGTTCCGGTACCACCTGATCAACCGGTCGAGTAACGCAGCTGGGGGTATTGCAATGGAGTTGGGCCAGATTGAGTTCGCGTGTGCGAAACTCGGTAGGCGACGTAAATTCGCTCGGTATCTACATCGCATTGCAGGACTGTTCTACGAAGGGAAAGACGATGCGCGCACTAGTTGTTGATCGATCGCAGGAGGAGGGACTCTCCTTTGCGGAGGTTCCTGAGCCAGTACCCGGTCCTCATCAGGCGGTGATCGCCGTCGAGGCGATCTCTCTTAACCGTGGTGAGGTTGTGCGCAAAGAGGCCATTCCAGGGACGGTACCCGGTTGGGATGCTGCGGGAACTATTGCGATCGCCGCGGCTGATGGAAGCGGACCTCCCGTTGGGACGCGTGTTATCTCTATGTACAAGATGGGGGGATTCGCAGAGCGTCGTGCTGTCGATGTTGAGCGACTTGCCGTTATTCCAGCGGATGTCTCCACAACCGACGCCGCAGCACTCCCCGTTGCCGGACTAACGGGACTCGGAGCCGTCCGTGCGGTGGGGCCGATCGTGGGCCATCGGGTGTTGATCATTGGTGCTGCCGGCGGCGTTGGCCGTTTTGCCGTCCAATTTGCGCATAAGGCAGGCGCACACGTCATCGCATCAGTGGGGAGCGAGGCGAGAGCCGAGGGGCTACGCGAGCTCGGGGCCGACGAGGTGACGGTCGGCGTAGAGCAGGTCCCGAGTGGGCTTTACGCCGTGCTCGATACCGTAGGCGGACCCGCGATGATTTCAGCATGGTGCCGCCTTCAGGCGGGAGGCATACTTGTCTCCATCGGTCGCGCTGCGCGAGAAGACGCAACCTTTCACGCCTACGACACACCGATGCGCGACAATCTTCGTCTCCTTTGTTTTAATCACACCGGTCCAATCGTGGAGGATTTGGGTTATCTCCTTGATCTCGTAGGTCGCCATGAGCTGGACACTCAGATCGATTGGTCTGGATCTTGGAATAACTATGCGGAGGCGGTCAATCTGCTCAAGTCTCGTAAACTCCGGGGCAAAGCCGTCCTCACCCTCTCTTAGAGCTCCTTCGAACGCGGAACAAATTCCCCAACAGCGATGAGTGATCTCACCTCAGGCGAGGATCTCTGTCATGTATCAGCGACGGAGTTGGTAGCGCGACTCGCTCGCCGCGAGCTCTCCAGCGTGGAATTGCTTGAGGCTCATCTGGCCCAGGTCGCCGAGTGGAATGCATCGGTCAATGCGATCGTGACCCTCGATGAAGAGGGCGCGTACGCACGGGCGCGACGCGCCGATGCGATGATCGCGAAAGGTGCTCCTCTGGGGGTACTCCATGGGCTTCCTGTCGCGCACAAAGATACCCATCGCACACGTGGAATACGCACGACGTTTGGCTCGCCGCTCTTTCACGACCATGTACCTGAGAGCAACGACCTCATCGTGTCTCGCCTCCAAGGTGCCGGGGCGATTACCTTTGGCAAGACCAACACCCCCGAATTTGCTGCAGGATCGCACACCTTTAACACCGTCTTCGGTGCGACCCGTAATCCTTGGGATCTGAGCAAAACTCCGGGAGGGAGCAGCGGGGGAGCAGCGGTCGCGCTCAGTCTCGGATTTCAGCCGATCGCGGACGGCAGCGACATGGGCGGTTCGCTACGCAATCCCGCGTCCTTTACCGGTGTCGTCGGCCTCCGCCCCTCCTTTGGACGCGTGCCAGCTGGACCCACGACACGCGGCGAGGAGCGCCTCAGCGTGCCCGGAGCCATGGCGCGAAATGTCGCAGATATTGCGCTCGTTCTCTCTGCTATCGCCGGGCCAGACCCAGGTATGGCGGCATCGCTGCCGGATTCGGCCGCGCTCTTTAGTGGACCATTACGGCCCGAACGACGTCCCCGCCGTGTGCTCTGGAGCATCGATCTTGACCATCTCCTACCCGTAGATAGAGGAGTGCGCACCGCGCTCGAAGGCACCCCTGCGCTTCTCGAATCGATCGGTTGGGAGGTCGTCGAAGGTGCGCCCTCACTTTTTGATGCGGACGAAGTCTTTCGCACACTTCGAGCGGCACAGTTCTTTGCGACCTACGGGAACATGGTCGAACGGACTCCGGAGATGTTTAAAGAGGCCATCCGCTGGAACGTTGAGTGGGGCCGCGCACTCACCGAGCAGCAGATCGCTGCCGCACGTCGCCGCCAGCGTGAAATTGTGGCGATGTTTGGCGAGCTCTTCTCCAATTACGATCTTGTTGCTCTTCCCGTCTCACAGGTGCTCCCCTTCGCTGTCGATGAGGAGTATCCAAAGAGCGTCGAAGGTGTCGAGATGCCGGACTACCTCTCCTGGATGGCGTCGTGCTATCTCATTTCGGTGACCGAGCACCCGGCGCTCTCACTTCCGATCGCGATGAGCGAGACGGGTCTCCCAGTTGGTTTACAGCTAGTGGGCGCCCCACGGGGAGATCTTGCGCTTTTGCAAGCCGCGGCCTACCTCGAGCAGGCTGTTGAATTTGACGGGAGGCCCGCGCTTCTCCAACGGGAGGCGGGCTAGGCGAAGGGGCCGGTGTCCGAGTGAGCGCCCGATGACGCAGGGGAGAGTGCGATGGTCACGATAGAGGAGAATCAACGTCTCACTGAGGTTGGGCGTGGCACGGAGATGGGTGAGCTTCTCCGCCGATATTGGCACCCGATCGCCGCTGTCTCCGAGTTTGAGGGGCACGCGACAAAACCGGTCCGACTCCTCGGCGAGGATCTCGTACTTTTCCGTGATCGATCCGGTCAGTACGGTCTTCTGGAACGCCACTGCCCACACCGGCGTGCCGATCTCTCCTATGGGTTTGTTGAGGAGTGTGGACTTCGTTGTAATTACCACGGGTGGCTCTTCGATCAGGAGGGGCGATGTATCGAACAGCCCTTTGAGGAGGTAACTGGCACCTCGCGGTTTAAAGAGCGAGTTAAGGTAGCCGCCTACGAGATCCGTGAATGTGCGGGCCTGCTCTTTGCCTACTTAGGTCCTCAGCCTGCGCCTCCGATTCCGCTCTTTGAGCCGCTTACCTACACCGATGGATTTGTACAAATTGTCTTCTCCGAGGTCGCCTGTAACTGGCTGCAGTGCCAGGAGAACTCGATCGATCCGGTGCACTTTGAATGGCTCCATTCAAATTGGACCCGTGAGCTCACCGGTGACCATCGTCGGGCCCCGACGCATCAGAAGATTGACTTTGTTGAATTCGCATACGGCTTTGGGTACCGACGTCTTCTTGCGGGCGAAGACACATCGAGTCGAAGTTGGCAGTGGCAGCGACTTTGTATCCTTCCGCACCTCTTTCAGCCCATCAATCATTTCGAGTGGCGAATACCTATCGATGATCGACGGACCCTTACGGTTGTTTGGCATTACAGCCGGCTTCCCTCTGATCGAGCGGGTTATCGCCAGGAGACCATTCCGCATTGGTATGCACCGTCATCGGAGGGGGAGACGGGGCGTTATCGCTCAACCCATGTGATCAATCAAGACACCATTGCGTGGGTTGGACAGGGTGAGATCGCGGATCGCGAGAATGAGCATCTTGGCAGGAGTGACGAGGGTGTCCGGATGCTGCGCAGGCAACTTCTAGCGGACATGGCTGCAGTCGCACGTGGCGACGTCCCGAAAGGGATCGCACCCGATGAGAGTGTTATCCATCTGCCAGGCCGAAGCGGGCTTCGCGAGCCGCTTGATCGCGACGCATGGTGGGAGGATCTTCGGCTCTTTCACCGCAACACCGAGAGCGATTACTTCAGTCTTCTCGCCGGACAACCAATCGAGGTCCGCACTCAATTTGAGGCGGCGGCCGGAATCACCCATGATGAGTTTGTCGAACGGGTGCAACGCTGGGAGACGATGAGCTGAGGCCCACTTATTTGGAGGTACGGATCTTTCGTGAGAGGTGAGAGGAGCGGTTTGGAGCGAGTTGAGCCGAGTGCACGGCGGACCCGCCGCACGGAGCTCATTGCGCTTATGGTCTGTTGTTCCGCCCTCTTTATCACCACTCTGGACGGAACCATCTTGAATGTTGCACTGCCCACGCTGCAGCGCAATTTTCATTCCTCGACCTCGTCATTGCAGTGGACGGTCGACGGCTACACACTTTTGCGTGCGAGCTCTATATTCATCTGCGGATCTATCGCCGATCGTTTTGGTCGAAAGCGCAGCTTCGGTGTTGGAATCGCGATGTTTACTATCGGCTCGCTCGCCTGCGGGCTCGCTCCGAACCTTGGCACATTGATCGGGTTCCGCTGCTTTCAGGGATTTGGATCGGCGGTGCTGACTCCTTCGAGTCTGGCCATCATCACGAACACCTTTATCGATCCCAAGAGGCGCGCTTGGGCTATCGGAATCTGGAATATTGCTGCGGGGCTTTCAAGCACCGCGGGACCCGTGATCGGCGGAATCCTCGTACAGGGATTTGGGTGGAGAAGCGTCTTTCTCGTGAACATCCCTATTGGGATCATTGTGTTGCTGTGCATGCGAGTTGTGCGGGAGTCAAAATCGGAGAGGCCGCGCCCCTTTGATATTCCTGGCCAGCTTTCGATTGGACTGGGCCTCTTTGCGCTTGTTTGGGCGCTCATCAGCGGAACCAATGATGGCTGGACCTCACCCTTTGTCCTCTCACTCTTTGCGCTTGCTGTCTTCTTCGGTGTTGCCTTCTTTGTGGTGCAGCGTTACGTTCGTCATCCGCTCATTGCGCTTCACTATCTCCGGAACCCGGTACTTACCGGAGCGGCGATCTTGGCAATCATTGCGTTTACCGTGTCATCGGGCTTTCAGTTTGTAAATACGCTCTACCTTCAGCAGGTGCGACATTTCTCGCCGTTGCATGCAGGGCTTTTTTCCCTTCCACTCACCCTGACGGTCCTCGTCTTCGCGCCTATATCTGGAAAGATGACCGGCTCGCGAGGTGCTCGACTCCCGGCACTCATCGCGATGGTCGCGATGAGTGCCGGTATGACAATCCTTGCCGTGGTAATTGGTGTTGGAACACCACTCATCTACCTTGCCGTCGCGTTTATCTTCCTGGGGGTCGGGAATGGATTTATTAACACGCCAGTGACCACTGCGGCGATCTCCTCGATGCCACGCGATCGCGCCGCTGTAGCTGGTGCCATCGGTACGACCGGGCGACAGATTGGCAACACACTGGGTGTTGCACTTATCGGATCCATCGTGTTGAGTGTCGCAACAAACGTCGCGCACGCTCATGGGTACGCGCATTCAGGAATTCCCGCGAGCGGGCGCGGCGCGATCGAGTTCTCCGATGGCATGCGATATGGAGAGATCGTCGCCGCCGTGCTTGCTTTTATCGGAATTTACGTGGCGAGTTGGGCCTTCCGATCGAAGCAACTCCTCGGTGGCGAGGAGGAATTTGCAGCGGAGACGGTTATCGAGGATCGATCAGCGAGTGATCGCAAACCGTGAGAGCGCATCGTGGTCAATTTCTATTCCAAGACCTGGTCGGTCTGGACAGATCACCTTCCCCTCACTCGCGATGAGTCGTGAGTCGGGAGTAACGAGCTCCTCAAAATTGTAGATGTCCTTACTGAGGTCGAAATGTTCGACGGTAAGCGCGTTGGGTGAGGCTGCAGCGAGGTGTACATGCAGGTTGGCGTGCCAGTGTGGAGCGACGGGAATCTGAAAGCTCTCTGCGGTACGGGCAACTCGGATCCATTCGCTAATGCCACCGAGCACGCCCGCATCCGGTTGCAGTATGTCTGCCGCCTTTGTTTCGATAAGTGCTCGAAACTCATAACGAGTCTGCGCGATCTCGCCAGTCGCAATGGGTGTCTCGACTGCGCGTGCAAGCTCGGCATGACCGGCAATGTCGTCAGGAGAGAGCGGCTCCTCCATCCACCAAAGACCGTGATCGCCCGCTGCGCGCTCGAAGGCACGAATCGCGCGAAGGGCCTCATGCGCGTTTGGATAGGCGTTGTTTGCATCGAGCGCGAGCCGTCCCTCCGGTCCGATGGCCGCAATTCCAGCGGCAACCCGATCCGCATCACCTGCGATGGAGAGGCCACCAACCTTAATCTTGTGATCACGAAAGCCTTGGCGCCGGTTCTCTTCGATCTCCTCTGCGACGATCTGCGCAGCCGCAGATTCATCGCCACGGTAATAACCGCCCGATGCGTAGGCAGGCACCGCACGGATGCATCCACCAAGAAGTTCGGCGAGCGGTGCATTCCTGCGTTTTCCCGCGAGGTCCCAGAGGGCGATATCGATCGCAGATAGCGCACGGATCATCATTCCGCGTCGACCGGTGAGAAGGGTCTCTTGATAGAGCCGGTCATAGACTCCGAGGATGTCGGTGGGGTCGCTTGCCAAGACGATGGGTGACAGTATCTCGCGAACCGCCTCTGCGAGTGCCGCGGCACCGCGGGTACCGATATAGCTATATCCGATGCCGACGAGGTCGTCTGCTTCAATCTCGATCACCAGATACTCCCGTGCGCTCAGCACACGAGTAGATATACGCGTTGGGATGTGAACCGGTACCGCAACTGCATGGACCCGGACCGCGGTGAGCTGCAACAAGGAGACCCCCAGAGGATGTGACACGAATTCTGTAATGCCGAGATAGGTACCTTGCCAGCTCTCGCGGAGATGGTCAACCAGGGCGGTTGTACGAGTGCAGATGTTGCATGGTCGTAGCGAGTCGGTCGCGAGAGGATCGAGACCCCTAGGGTGCCGAGCCTGGCCCCTCGAGGACTTCACGCATACGTACCAGAGTGGTCATCATCCCCTCTTGATTTGTCTTGCCGCGCGCACGCCCAAAGAGTGACCAGTAGATGCGTGTCCCGAGCGTTCGAGGTAGCGCAAAGAACTCAGTAAGAAGAGTTCCTCCATCCTCCTCAGCGAGTCGGTAACCCCAGGTATTCGCGGTCGCGCCACGGAAGGTGACTTTGAATGCAAAAAGTTCATTGGGGACGCAATCGGTGATCTCACAGAGGTCCCAGTACACGGGACCAATTCCATTGCGTTTGACGTGGCCACGAAATTGCACACCGACCTGTGGTGCGGTTGCCCCGTTCAGCCACTCTGCCTCAAAAGTCTCGGGACTAAAACTGCCGATACGGGTCACGTCGCTAACGAGTGACCACACCCTATCGATCGATGCGTTGATGTGAAGAGAGGCCGATCCTTGCATGAGGTTGAGGCTAACTGTGGATGACCGTCTCTGCCGACATGTTCTCCCGCAAAATCATGGTCACTGGGTGATTGCCGACAGAAGATGCAGGGATGTCTCAGGAGGAGATCCGAGATCTCCCCCAACAGGGTCCCGAGCTAGCGTTGACAACGAATCAGGCGCGCGTTCGTGCGGGGGGAGGAGCGATCGATGGAGTCGACAAACTGGCGGGGAAGCGTCGGGATTATCAAACCGACTCAACGTTTAGGTGGCACCGAAGAGTTCCTTCGCCTGCTGCCAGACGGTATCGGCGTGTTACCGATCTATTTGAACGTAGATCGTGGAACCACAGAACAGTTCCAGAGCGTGCTCCCCGCCTATGAACAGGCAGTTGCCGATCTTGTTGCGGCAGGAGTCGATCTCGTGCATCCAGAGGGAGCACCGCCGTTCATGGTGAAGGGATTTGCTGCAGAGACGGAGCTCATCGCTGCCTGGGAGGAGCGCCACGGCGTGCCAATCGTTACCTCTTCGCGCTCTGCGCTCGATGCCTGCCGGGCGCTTGGTATGACCAAGATCATCGGTGTCAGCTACTTCCGCGGCGAGATCAACGACCTCTTTCGGCGATACTTCGAAGAGGCAGGAATTGTGGTTGCCGCGATGGCCGGTATGGATGTTGATTTTGACCGCGCGCAGTGGCTTAACTCGCGTGAGGTCTACGCCTTTGTTCGATCTCTCTACCTTGCCCACCGCGATATCGACGGGATCTATCTGCTCGGCTCGGGCTGGAGAGTGATGGACATCATCTCCCTGATGGAACAGGACTTCGAGGTACCGGTGGTACATCCCGTTGCCTCACGTATCTGGACCATGCAGCATCATCTCTGTGTACGCGAGCGCATCGATGGCTTCGGGCGCCTTCTCTCTGAACTTCCCCGCCTGGCCTAACGATGGTCTGCAGTTGATAACAGCAGGGATCGATCTCTCCTCTCAGGACGCAGGTACCGCCTGTTGCATTATCGACTGGAAAGGGTCGAAGGCGGTCGTCCATTCTCTCGAGGTAAAAGTCGACGATCAACGCCTATGCCACGTGATGCGCGAAGCATCTCTGACAGGAATCGACATTCCTCTTGGCTGGCCCGCATTATTCGTCGATGCGGTAACGCGGTACTGCGGTGGAGAGCCGTGGCCTAAGAATTACCGCCATCAACAGGATAAGCGCGACTACTACCTCCGCCGTACGGATATCTGGGTCTCTGAGCTCCCTCCGCTTCGTGGAATCGTGCCGCCTCGGCCACTCTCGGTGGCTGCAGATCGCATCGCCATCCCTGCGATGCGTGCTGCCGCTTTGCTCTCAAAGGCCCTCACCAGTGAGCCAATCGATGGAAGCGGGCGCATTATCGAGGTCTATCCTGCCGCCGCGTTGTGGCAGTGGGGGTTTCGATCGACGGGATACAAGGGGAGAGGTCATGAGTCTGAACGGACGGCCCTCGTCGACCAGTTTCTTCGATCGCTGTGTGGCTCTCTTGAGATCTCTCCAGCTGATCGGATGACATGTGAGACCAATGATGACGCCCTTGATGCGCTCATTGCCGCCTGTGTCGCCCGGGCACATCTGCTGGGACTTACCCATAGTGTTCCCGACGGTGAACATGACGCAGCGCGCCGCGAGGGCTGGATATTCCTTCCCTCTTTCGAGGACCCCACGCAGTTGTTCGCATCTATGACTAATGAGTGATCTCTGCGTCTGCGGGGATTGATTTTCCCTCAGCTCGCAGGTAGGCAAGCGGTAACATCAGCGAGATACGGGACTTGGTCCTGGCAAGGGGGGTAGTTGTGGATTACGGAGCGTTCGCAAAGATCTCAACGACGGTATTTGCCGATCTTGTAGATCGAGCTCAGGTGATGGATTTCAGGATGCGCCCACTTTGGTCGGGCGGTCCGCGGCTCGCCGGTCCTGCCTATCCGGTGTCTTGCCCACCCGGGGACAACTTAATGTTTCATGCATCGATCTACCGTGCCGCTCTCGGTTCGGTGATTGTGGTTGAGGGCGGAGATTGTGATTTTGCCATCGCCGGCGGAAACGTGTGTTTGGCGGCTCAGCGATTCGGTGTCTCCGGTCTCATAATTGATGGAGTTATCCGTGACGCTGAAGAGGTGCGTGAGGCTTTATTTCCCGTGTATGCCCGTGGCCTTATGCCAAAACCGGGGGTGAAGAAGAGTCTGGGCACGCTTGCGACTCCGGTGACCTGTGGCGGAGTACAAATTGCTTTGGGTGATGTCGTTGTTGCCGACGAGGAGGGGATCGTGATACTTCCTGCAGCAGATGCGCCCGCGCTTCTTGAGCGAGCTGTCCAAGCTGATCGAGATGAACGCGCCATGACCCTCGATGACTGGATCGATGAGCACCGTACCCGGATCGCAGGATTACTAAAGGAGTACGGCTACCGGGAGGACGAGAACTGATCCCTCACAAACGTGCGCCGGTCAAGGTCGTGCGGGACGGGGTGTGAGTTTACAATCCTCTCTCCAAACAAGGAGAGTCTCCGAAATACCCAGGCCGATTCAACCCTCACGCACTGGGGTTCTTGAGGGCAAGGAGAGACGGCAACTCTCGAAGCGGGAGGTCCGTAGGCAAGTTCCCACGCCCGTCGATGTGCGGTCATCTGTTTTCCGTTGACCTTTAGTCTGCCGGTCCCACGCAACGGATTCGTGCTCCCTAGCCACAGATGATGCTCACCGCTCCGGTCTACGTGTTGCTCAAATCGCGATTCGTCGCCCTCTTGGTTCACGTGGGTGAGTGTATCGGCGCGGTGTATCGCGATACATACCGCAGGTGTATCGCGCCATTTTGGCAGAACGCAAAAGTACGATACACCCTAAAATCTCACATTATGGATATGTGACCTGCTAATTTACCAGTGCGCCCCCTGGGACTTGAACCCAGAACCTGCGGATTAAGAGTCCGTTGCTCTGCCAATTGAGCTAGGAGCGCGCGGCGTACCAACTTAGTCTGCTCTAAGGAGCGCAGCGACACGATTTCGCACAACTTTTTTGGGTGACCGAGGGGACTTGAACCCCCGACCTCCAGGGCCACAACCTGGCGCTCTAACCAACTGAGCTACGACCACCATGTCGTCGCGGGATAGACCCGCGAACTACCATCTTAGTTTGGCACATTATGACCCTCACCGGAGTTCGACGGCGCTTTGTCAATGGCGAACGAGGTGCAAAAATGTGTCCAAGTGCCGTTGGGCCCGCGCCACAGGCCTCATCGGCCACAATGGAGGGGTAGCGATTAACAAATTATGCCCCCGTAGCTCAGTGGATTAGAGCAGCTGGTTTCTACCCAGCGTGTCGCAGGTTCGAGTCCTGCCGGGGGTGCCTAACTCAGGACCTTTGATCGTTCTCGCCACGAGCAGCAAGATGTCGCATGCTTCGTGGATAAGCGACTTAAGTTTGACGGCAGGTGCTTCGGCGAGGATCCCAAGCCTCTGACAGGACTTTCCACTGCACAAGATCTGACCGCGGCACTGGTAGGAAAAGGTTAGTGGCGTACGTATTACGGAACGTTCTTAATCACTTGTAGGAGGGTGTCTAGGGTCCATCGTTTTGTCCCGCCGGATATCGCTAAGTAGAAGCTATGACCTTGAAGGCGCGCAGAGGTGATGGGTTCAGACGACCGATGAAAACCCGAGTTTCATGCGCCGGTTTTTCATCGTTGTTACTAAGATGCCTAGATGCTCAATGATGTGGTTAAGACTTTGGCCCGGGGTAAGAACTTCGCGGCATTAACGACGTTATTCGCCGATGGGAGGCCCCAGACTCAGGTCATGTGGGTGGATGCAGATGACAACTATGTGCTCATCAATACCGAGGTTCACCGAGCTAAATTCAAGAACACAGAGCTAGATCCGCGGGTCACGGTAACCATAATGGACGCTTCCAATCCCTACCATTACGCCGAGGTTCGGGGTCACGTCGTCGAGGTCATCCGCGGCGCAGAGGCGCTAGCGCATATCCACTCTCTTTCAAAAAAGTACACCGGTGGCGAGTATGCGAATTCGATCCAGAGCGAGCGCGTATTACTAAAGATTGCTCCCGAACAGGTGCATGTGCAGTAATTGCTTAATACCGACCCAATGCCCGCATTATCCAATCTCAAGGAGTCTCAATATGACCGACGTCAACGACATGAACGAGTGGAACAAGAAGATTATCGAGGAGTTCCGTGCCAACGATGGCAAGGTCGGTGGCATGTTTGAGGGCGCGCCACTCGTGCTGCTGCACACAGTGGGCGCAAAATCTGGCACTGCACGTATAAACCCACTAATGGCGCAGGTCGTCGGCGACGATCTCGCGGTGTTCGCCTCTGCGGGTGGAAGCACGTCGAACCCCGCCTGGTACCACAATCTTCTCGCGACGCCTTCAGTGACAGTGGAATTCGGCACCGAGACCTTTACCGCTTTGGCTCGCATCGCCGAAGGTGATGAGCATTCGACGATCTGGGAGCGTCAAAAGGCGTCCTACCCCCAGTTTGCGGGTTACGAGACAACGGCAAACCGAGTCATCCCAGTCGTGATCTTGACCCGCAAGTAACACGGTGGATCTTTGATTGCCCACTAACCTTGGCTCTCGTTATCGACGAGAGAGTGTGACACAGTGAGTCTCAGTATTGGAATAGTGGGGCTCCCCAATGTTGGTAAGTCAACTCTCTTTAATGCGTTGACGAAGAACGAGGTGCTCGCAGCAAACTACCCGTTTGCCACAATCGAGCCGAATATTGGCGTGGTACCAGTACCCGACGATCGTCTGGGGACGCTCTCAGCGCTATTTCATAGCGAGCGGATCATCCCTGCACTCGTGACCTTTGTAGACATCGCAGGAATTGTGCGGGGTGCCTCCGAGGGTGAAGGTTTGGGCAACAAATTTCTTGCGGCGATACGTGAGTCTGATGCAATCTGTCAGGTCGTCCGTGCCTTCGAAGATGATGATGTCATTCATGTAGATGGGCGAGTCGACCCTGCTGATGACATCGCAACGATTAACACGGAACTCATACTCGCTGACTTACAGACTGTTGATTCACGGTTGACAAAGCTCGTGCGTGAGGCCCGGATGCGAGCCGAACTTGGTCCCACGCTTGCGGCGGTCACAAAGGCGCGCGAGATTCTTGATGCAGGTCGCACCATCTTTGAGGCCAAGAGCGAGGTGGAAGTTGAGCTCCTCCACGACCTCCATCTCTTAACAGCCAAGCCCTTTATCTACGTCTTCAACGTCGAAGAAACAGCGCTCGGAGATGAAGAACGCGCACTCTCGCTCGCCGCACTCGTGCCGCATGCGCATTCGATCGTGCTCTGCGCTCAGATCGAGGCCGAGGTCTCCGGACTCTCCGAGGACGACGCTGGCGAGCTCCTTGCAAGTTATGGTCAGGGTGAATCAGGACTTCATCAGCTTGTTCGCATTGGGTTTGCCGCGCTGGGGTTGCAGACATATCTCACCGCTGGCGAGAAAGAGACCCGAGCATGGACAATTCGCCGAGGGGCCACGGCACCTGAGGCTGCCGGCGTGATCCACTCTGACTTTCAGCGGGGTTTCATCAAGGCCGAAATTGTGAGTTTTGGTGACCTTGTGAGTGCAGGATCGGTCGTAGCCGCTCGCGCTGCTGGTCGGGCTCGCGTGGAGGGCAAGGACTACATCATGCAGGATGGCGACGTAGTGGAGTTCCGCTTCAACGTCTAACGCGATCGCAGACAGGCCGCCTTCTTGGGCAATTTGCGCTCGCGCAATGGTATTGCGCGATTTGAACACATAGTCTCGTGTCATGGCCACATCGCATGTTCCTCGCAAAGGTGATCTTCTTGACCCCTTGGAATTGCATATTCTCGATCTCGTCGGTGAACTCACCGCAGCGATCGGCGCGCTCTGCAACGAGGAGGGCGAGTTTCCTCTCGCAGAGTTTGATCAACGTCTTTTACTTGAACACGCACAGATAATCGAGCGATACATATTGGCTCAGGCTGGCGCACGAGCATTTCCGGGAAGGTTTCGACTCTTAGGGAATGTGGCACCTGCTGGCGACGGCGCGCAGAATCAGCTGTATGAAGATGATCACGAGCATTCTCGCGAGGTTGACCCTGGACACCACCATCCTCATGATCACGGCGACACCTCCCAGCCAGGCGTTACCGAGCATCATGTGGCCGATCCCGAAAGTGCCCGTGAGGCGCATCGGCAGGGTCGTGCGATCATCGGCGAACATCCTTGGGAGCAAGAGCATGAGCACGGCGACGGACATACTCACGCCGATGAGTGGGATTGGGAGCCGATCTCGCCTGCAGAGAGTTGATCGCTCACAGCCACAACTTAATTTCCGCACGCTGTGCGCGGCACTCTCGGGCGTAGTCACGCCGGGGATCACTGACTAAGCGGTAATACAGGCTGCGATCTCTGCGCGTGTGGCGACCCACAGATCATCTTGATCGGCCACATGCTCAAGTATCTGCCGGAGCGCTCCAAGTCCGACCGGTCTCCCAGCGAGATGAGCGTGCACGGTGACATCGATAAATGATCGATGGGGAAGTTGGCGATGTTCAGCCAGAGCGTCAATGAAAGTGAGGGCAAGTTCACGCCAAGGTTCTCCGTAGCGGATGGACATCGGTAGATCGTTCACCTCCATCGAGAACGGAAGAGCGACGATCTCTCCTGCCGGAGTTGCCTCGAGATAGGGCAGGTCGTCATCGAAGACATCGCCGTACCATGAGAGTCCCTGTTCCGTGAGGAGCTGAGCCGTCATTGCACTCGGGGTGCAGCGAGGACTAATCCAACCGGTAGGACGTGTTCCGGTGCAGCGTTCTAGCTCTTCGAGCGACCGCGCGATGTCTTCGCGCTCGCTCGCAGTGGAGAGCGTTGCAGGGATGATGTCTTGAGAGTAGGAGTGACCATTCAGTTCATGGCCCGCGGCAACTATCGCGCGTAACGATTCGGGTGCACTAATAGCGAGTATGCCACTCGCATAGACGGAGGCTCGCACCTGATAGTCGGCGAGCAGCCGGAGGAGGTTCCAGATTCCTGCTCGCCGACCGTAACGAGCCCAGGAAATTGCTTGATAGTCGAGCGCCCCAACGGGAAGCGGATTTCCCATGGGTCCGAGTGCCGGGGCGACACCATCGGCCCACTGCTCATACATCACATTGAACACGACGGCGGTCCGATGGCCCGTAGGCCAGCTCGGTGTTTTCATCTCACACTCCACGTGCACCTCGATGCTGATCGACAGGAAAGTTGCTTCTCTTCAAAGTAGTTAAGGAATCGAACAATATTTCGTAAAAGTCGCTAGGATAAGACAAATCACTCGTAACAGCGCCAATTGACGGGCGGATCTGCGTTGCGAGAGTTCGAATCAACCAGAAGGAGAAGTAGATGGCGAGTGACGAGCGAGTATTCGTGAGGGCCTTAACCTCAAAAGATTATGGCCTGAAGGAGTTCCGCAAGCGACAGCTTGAGGCACCTCGCGTTCGTGACGCGGCAGGCGAAGACCACGGTAACGTGGCCTCCGATTACGCGGGTTCGAGCTACGGCGACACCAGTAACTCGGCTCGTGGAATCACCTCATGGGACCACATTGAGCCCGGCGACGACCCATTTTTGACCCAGAGTTTGCAGGTCTACTTCCATGATTTCCCACCAAATTCATCGAACCGTGGCCACGGACACCAGAACGAGGCAGCTTTCTACGTTCTGGATGGTCGCGGTTATGAGATCCATGACGATCAGCGTTACGACTGGGAGAAGGGTGACTTCTATGTCGTCCACTCCGACTCAGTGCACCGTCACTTCAACCCATACGACGAGCCTGCAACGGTGATGATCGTCAAGGCGAAGCCGATGTGGATGTTCCTCGGCCTCGTGCAGCAGGGCAAAAGCTACAACCCAATCAAAGATGGCGAACTTCCCGACTTTGGCGAGCGAGTTGAGTGGGGTCAGATATGGACCGATGGAGTTCTTGACCGCAAGAAGGTTGTTGGCAAGAACGATGCTCCTTGGGAGATGACGCCTCTTGGCAAGGTGCGGGTTTTCTCCTCACCTGAGCGACAGGATGTTCGTATGTTCTCGGTAGATGCCTTTGAGCTGGAGATTCCTGCAGGGAGCCACTCGGGCAAGAGTTGGAAGATGGCAGACGAAATTTTGCACATCGTCTCGGGTTCTGGTTACAGCCTCCACTGGGATGTTGAAGCAGAGATCGATGAGAGGTACTACGCGCGTATCGCAAAAGAGCCAAAGCGGTACGACTTCAAGCAGGGTGACACGCTCTACGTGCCACAGAACACCATTACCCAGCATTTTGCGGCCGATG
>CAIMWD010000031.1 GCA_903845085.1 uncultured Acidimicrobiaceae bacterium | reverse complement strand
TGGCTGGGATCCAAAGGAGATCGCTGGCGGCGGCTCCGATCGACTGATCGATGCACTCGTCGGTTGGGGCTCGCCCGAGCAGATACGCGATCACATCGAGTCGCACCTTCGCGCGGGAGCGACCCAGGCAGCGGTGCACGTGTTGACTCCGGTACCCGAGACCTTCCCCGATGCGCAGTGGAGAGAGCTCGCCGACCTCGTGCGCGACCTTCTCTAGCGCCTCCCCCTCCCCGCCTCTGCGAACGGGACCACGCCAGGTTCACCAGCAGAGATGGCAGCGCCTGGTGGCGTTGGCCAGGTGCGGTAGAGAAAGTTTCTTCGGTCAGATTGCACCCAAATTCAGGGAAAACCCTTACTACGCTTGGCATATCTAATAAGTAGATCGAAAGTATCATTAAATACTGTTTGACTGATGATACGAGGTCATCCATACTGGATGCATCGCCCAAACAAGTGAAGGCGATGTTGACCTGAAAGGAACTACACATGGCTTCGACCATTAACAATCTTCAGGACACCGTGAAGACCGCTGGCGAGAGCCAGTCCTTTGTGGCAGAGACGAAGGCAGTCATCGACACTACCTGGTCGGTTCTCTCCTTCGTTCTTGGCAGCGAGTCGGCGTGGGCCGGCTACGACGCCGACGAGCTCTAACCACAGACGTTTTCACGGCATCCGGCCTCGGCCGGGTGCCACGGGTCCTCCGAGTAGTGGCGTATCTGTCGCGGTGAGGAGATCTCGTGGGTCTCCAAGGCAGTACCTCGACATGACCGGAGCTCATCGCAGAGTGCGATGTGGCCGGTCATCTGTCGTTCTCGGACGCAATTTTCGCAATGTGTTCGTCGGTAGACCCAACTAGTCCGTCAGGTCGTTCTCCGCTCCAGAGCTGTCGTTCTCTCCCGTGGTCGGTGGCGCGAACAAATTAGTTTGGCGTGCCGTTCTGTATCCACGTGGGTCACCCTTCGGCTTGGCGGATCTCCCGATCCTCGAAAATCGCTGGAAATCGCAGATCGATCGAGGGAAAGTTCCAAGATCGTCGGCACCAGAATTACGCAGAAAGCTATGATCGCGCTTTCGTGAAGAGGAGGTGCAATCGAAATGGCAGCTGCTGCGTTCGCCCCGATTTTGATATTGGTGGCAGTGCTCGCAAGCGACCTCTGGGTCTATCTGGATGAGTCAGCGCAATGCAAGCGCGGCACGCCGATTGTCTTTTCGTACGGAATGTTCAAATTGGACTCGCCCCGAAGATGGCTCGGTGCGTGTTTGATCTTCTGGATCCTCTTTTTCCCATTGTATGTAGTGGGCCGTCGACATTGAGATGTGGAAGGCCCCATCTCAATGTCAGGTCGCGGCGCACGGAATGCCCTGAATCTGAGTCGTTGAGGTATGGCATCGCCGTTCCGTAATCCAAGTTCCGTGTCATCTTCCGGCGAGATCTTGAGCACCTTGGGTGCCTCCTTGTGAGTTTGCCAACGGACACGTTGCCGATTTTTTTGCCGCCCCTAGTTGCAGCACTTTCTCGCGGCCCGAGAGCACCCGTGACAGGCAGATCCCCTGATGGCGCGCCGATTGGCTGAGCAGCCCGGCTCTAGCGGGTGCGTAGCGGGAGCCACTCGTTATGCGAGAACGATCTAGCAGGTGTAGTTGGGGTCGAGCCCGTAGGGTGAGCTTTCTGTTCCCGGTGTCTCCTGCAATATCCAGGGCACACCACCCGCAAATCCATCGGCACTGGTGGAGCCGCGGTAGATCGCCGTGCCGTTGCACCAATTCACCAGCGTATTTGGAGAGGGAAGTCCTGACTCAGTAAATGGTGGCGAGGTCCATGGTGCTCCGGCGATCCAGAGTGGCAGCTGCGCACCAGCGTTCGAGGGCACGTAGCTGCCAACAATCTTTGGATACTGCAGGCTGGAAGAGTAGAGCCCAACGAGAAGTCCTGCGCTGCGAAGCGAATCAAAGGCTCCCTGCACGGTGTAGGCGTTCAGGGTCGTGGAATCAGACCAGAACTCATTTGCGGAGAAATTGGAGAAGGTGGTCGGTGACAGCGTGGTGTTCTCAATATCAAGCCACCAGGTAACCGCGTGGACGCCCTGACTGTGCGCGTATTTGAGAGCGGAGGTTGCACCGTTATAGCCGTAGTTGTAGGCGATGCAGATGAGTCGCGTGTTGCCGGAGAGGCGCCCACACGAACCCTTGGGTCCGTTGGCATAGAGGCGAGTTGCCGAACGATCGGTGCCAGGCGAGTTCACAAAGAGGTAAAGCTGATAGGAGGCTCCCGTGGGTCCCGCTGCGCGCGTCGCCCATGCGGCAGAGTTTGCCAAGCAGGAGTTGTCTGCACCATTGAGCCACCCCGCGACCTCGATGATGCTCAGCGCAGAGGAGCTGGGCACCTTTGACTGGAGCGTTGACGATCCGGGGCTAGAGCACTGAAAGTTGGAGATGTCGTATCCCACCTGATGATGCGGCAGTGGGACATAGCGCGTCGAGGTCGTTGCGACGGTGAGAATAAGTGACACGATGGTGGTTGGGGCGGCAGGGGGGCTGCGTAGGTCAGATCCATGAGAGGTCGCATCACCGAAGAGGTAGATGCGTCCCGTTCCCGTGGTGATCCAGTAACCGCCGCCGTCGGGTGTTGGGGTGCAGGAGACGATCGGCTTGGTCAGACGGCGATGCACCGTCGAGCCAAAGAAGCGGGCGTCGCCAAAGTTATAGACCGCTCCCCGAGCGTTGCAGAGCCAGTAACCATGACCATCTGGCGTACTTGCCATCGACACAATGGGGCTCTTCGAGCGATACAGCCACCTCGGCGAGTAGTTGACCGCATCGCCGTAACTACGGATCACCCCGGAGGTGGTGACGAGCCAGTAACCCAAATTATCGGGCGTTGTCGCCAGCGCGGCGATGGGGTGGCGGTTGCTTACCCCCTTGGCGGATCCACAGAAGGGGGCATCCCCGTAGTTGTAGACGTTGCC
>CAIMWD010000030.1 GCA_903845085.1 uncultured Acidimicrobiaceae bacterium | reverse complement strand
TGCCCGAGGGCCATCGGCGGTCTATTTTCTGTGGCACTTTCCTGCGGGTCACCCCGACTAGCCGTTAACTAGCACCCTGCCCTTTGGAGCCCCGACCTTCCTCAGCGAGAGTGATGACTCACGCTCGCCGCGACCACCCGGCCGACTCGTCTCAATCAGTCTCCCACGGAATCATCAGGTGCCCGACAGCCAGCAGGCTCTCGGGCACTCCATCGACATCAGTTGAACTAGTCCGGCCCCAGTCTGCCTATCGAGAGATCAGGGTTAGCTCTCCTCATCGAGCTGTTTCACTCCAACCCGTTAGGGAATTCCGGTGAGAGAAAAGACCCGGCCACTAGCCTTGGCGCATGTCAGAGCCCGATGAACAGCGCTTCGATTTTGGTTTCGACGCGCCCGTCAGAGAGTCCAAACGCACGGGTCGTGGATCTCGCTCCTCTGGTAGTGATCGCACCTCCCGGGGAGAGGGTGGGACCCCGGCGCCTGATGCGACCTCTGAAGAGCTGCTCGCGAGGATCGCCAGATTAAAGGCACGTGCGGAGAAGACACAACGTGGAACCATCGAGGTGACCGAGCCATCTATTGACCTGGTAATCGATGAGGTGCCGTCGCTTGTTGCGCGCGTAGATGTGGATCCGCTCGGCTATCTCGATGATGAAATTGCGAGGGAGGCGCCGCCGGCGATCACCATCGCGGAGTTCTATAAACGGATCAAGCGAGCCCTCTCTGGTGAGTTCGCTGATTCCGTTTGGGTGCGGGGCGAGATCCGTTCTATCAAGGTCAGTAATGGCCACCACTACTTTGAGCTGGCTGACCAAGGCGCGGACCAACGGGCGACCCAGGTCTTGGAGGTTGCCTGTTGGAAGACGCAATGGCCGAGCGTTGAGGCATCGCTTCGCGATGCGAATGTTGAACTTGAGGTAGGACAGGTCATCAGTGTTCTTGGGCGTATCTCCGTGTGGGAGGCGGCAGCAAAGATCCGATTCAACCTCTCAAAGATCGATGTCGAAGCCCTACTAGGTGGAATTGCGGCCGCGCGGGCGCAGCTACTTGCCGCACTTCGGGAGGAGGGCATCCTCGAGACGAACCGCCAACTTCACGTTGCAACGGTGCCCCTACGTATCGGCCTCGTGACGAGTCAGGGCTCACAGGCGCATCTTGACTTCATGGGAGAGCTCGATCGTTCTGGTTTTAATTTCACCGTAGAGTTCGCACACTCGCAGGTACAGGGTGGAGAGGCACCGGAGCAGATCGCTGCCGCGATTCGTCGTGTACTCGACGCAGCCCCTGATCTCATCGTGATCGTCAGAGGAGGTGGTTCGCGGAACGATCTCGCTGCATTCGATCAAGAGGCAGTGGCGCGAGCGATCCTGAGCTCTTCAGTCCCCATCTGGGTTGGCATTGGACATACCGGGGATCACAGCGTTGCCGATGATGTCGCGAATGCATACTTCATCACGCCAACGGCGTGTGGAGAGGCGATCGTGGGGCGCGTCTCCGCCTACTGGGAGGGCGTAGTGGCAAGGGCGACATATATCAGCGGCCTTGCACGAAACCGACTGGTCGGGGCAGAGCAGTATCTCCTCCAGATCCGTCCACGATTTGTCGCCTCGACCTCAGCACAGGTAGCGCGCTATGAGCGCGATCGTATTGCGCGTCTTACCCTTATCGCGAGTGCGGCAACGCATCTGGTCCGTGCCCAACGTGATGGGCTTGTCGGACGCAGAGATCGCCTCTCACGGGGCGTGGTGGATGAAATTTCTCGCAAACATCTGGTCACGCGCCAGAGAGCGGAATTGTTGGGCGCATTTGATCCTTCGCGACAGCTCGCTCGAGGGTGGGCCATGTTCCGCGCCTCTGACGGCCACCTCGTTCGATCAGTGACCGAACTGAGATCAGGTGATCGTGCCACTGTGCGGCTCGTGGATGGCGAGGTAGGAGTTACCGTTGAGGCCACGCGGTCGATCTCCTCGGGGTCGGGTGCATCGCAGGAGAAGAGGGAGCCAACATGAGCACGTCGTCACCGACACCCGCGAGCGAGCTGACTTATGTCGAGGCAACACAGGAGCTCGATCAGATAATTGGGCAACTCGACCAGGGTCTTGTAGATCTCGACGAACTCGATATTGCCTTTCAACGAGCCGTCGAGATCGTCGAAGAGCTCGACCGGCGGATCAAGGGAGCCCGTGAGCGTGTCGATGCACTTTTGCCGCGTCTTGCCGCCCTTGGTGATCTCGAGTCCGTCGAAGAATAGCGAGGAGGGGAGTGGCGCTACGTTAGGGATATGGCCCGATACTCCCTTCACGCGATCGGTAGCGATCGCCCCGGCATCGTCGCTCGAGTTACCGGCGTACTCGCAGAGCTTGGCTGCAACCTCGAGGATTCGCGCATGTCGATTCTCTATGGTCAGTTCGCAATCACATTGATCGTTGAGGCTGACGACGCATTGGGACTTCATGCGATCGACGAGGCCTTTGCTCTCGTTCGGAGCGAATTCTCGCTCACCGTCGTGCTCCATCCTCTCCCGGAGACGCTCGTTCCGATGGTGGTAGCGGAAAACGTGATGGTCTCGGTACATGGTGCGGATCGACCGGGCGAGCGGGCGGCCGGTCTATGGCACCTTCCCGACCGGCAACGATCCCAAGCCCGCCGTGATCTGGGAAGCGTTCAAGCCCGAAAGCGAACCGCGGCGTCGCG
>CAIMWD010000029.1 GCA_903845085.1 uncultured Acidimicrobiaceae bacterium | reverse complement strand
TGCCTTATCCTTTGCGCCCTTTTGATGCTTCGTCGTCGCCCACTTTGAGTGCCCCGACATAACAACCTCCAAATCCCGATTCCGCCGCGAAATGCTATTCGCCGCGACGCGCTAACACTCGGTGTAGCACGATTCTGCTGTGAACGACCCTAGTGATCCGTGATCGTACTCAGTGTTCGCAAAATGGCGCTTCGAGATCGGCGAGGCACGCGATCCCTCCATCGACCCAGGGACGCGCACTCTGACGCCCCCACGACCTACAACTCTGCGAGCAGCCCGATCCGTTCCTCTAAGTTGAGCTCTCCCTGGCGCGGCTTCACGGGCTCTCCCTCTTCGAGTGGGACCAACCAACTCGCCGCGGTAAGTCGTGCAAATCGCCGTGGAAGTGAAGCGGGACGCGTCTTTGCGCACTCCGAACAGCGAAGAAGCGCCCGAGTGAGTCCTGGGGGGTAGCGCGTAATCGCAACACCACCGAGATCGCACCCATTTTGGTGTGTAGGCGAGAGCATCCGACCCACCAGTCTGCCGACGCCAGCGACGAATCCAAAGAGACCACAGGCGACCCCGGCAAAGGCGGCATCGCGAAGATCTCCTCGTTTCACCTGCGCGAGTTCACGCGCGATAATGCCCTCGAGTTCCATCCGATCACAGGCCTCGAGCATGCCAGTGGTAACGACCAAGGTTGCATCATCGCCTCGCCACCCAATTGTGAGTGCATTTAACGCTGGATCATCAAGGAGGCGCAGGGTAGGAACCGAAAGTCCATTTACTGCGCATAGACCCTCGAGCAGATTGACAAACTCTGCGAGACCCTCGTGCTCCGTCGCTCCCGAGGGGAGCGTCGCGAGTAAGCGCTTCGGAGATCCGAGAAAAAACCCACCGACGAGCATAGAGAGGCCCGTGACAATTAGAACGAGGCCGCCCGCAACCACACCGAATGGCAACTGGCTGTGCGCGATGAGGAGAATGATGCCAATGAGCACTGCATCCGCCGAGATAGCAAGAGCGATTCTTGGGAGGCGACGATGCGCAGTCACTAACGCATGAGGAGTGATCGGCTCGAGAGTCCGCACGATCGCCGCAGGGCGATTCACACGGGAAGAACGCTGACGAGAACTTTGACGAGCACGGGAGGACCGAGCGGGTGCACGCTGCGCCATCAGGTCGTTGCTCCAGAAAATCTCATCTACCCAGTCTAGGAGAAGGGCACTCAGCCCGGAGCCGGGCGGAGCAGCACGATCGGACGATCCGTGAACATTCTGCGAACCAACGTGTGGCCCTGCGCTAGCTCGAACTGCCTATCTCTGTCAAAATCTGCTCATAGGAGAACGCGAGCCGAGAAAAATCATAGGCACTCGCGTGTCGCAATCCGGCAAACATGAGGCGCTCACGCCGCGCACCATCAGACAATATTTCATCGATATGTTCGGCGAGAAGAATTGCTGATCCAGGAGCCACAAACTCCGCAGCTACGCCCGCTGCCCGCCGATATCCCTCTATATCGGAGCACAGCACCGGGGAACCTGCGGCCATCGCCTCTATCAAGATGACCCCAAAGGACTCACCTCCAAGCGAGGGCGCGACAAAGAGCGCGCAGTCGTGCAGCCGGTTGACCACCTCTTCATCGCTCAAACGCCCAAGGAATTCGACTCCTGGATCAGCGCCAAACTCTCGCTTGAGCGATTCTGTCTCCGGGCCAGATCCACCGACCCATAGTGTTACCGGACTCTGAAGGAGGCGACTCGCCATAAGGAGCGTTCGCAGCCCCTTGCGCTCCTCATGGCGACCGAGAAAAAACACGGTTCGCTCGATGCGATGCCGTGTCGCCGCAGGAGCGAAACGGGAGAGATCGACAGCATTCTCAATCAGTGAGTAATTGGCCGCTGGAGAACCCACGAGTGCGGCGATGGACTTTCGAGCGGACTCAGAGACCACAACTCCCCGATCGATCCGCCTTGCGAGCATACGCGCGATCGGTCCGAAGGCGCGATAGGCGCCATCTCCTCCTGAGCGATGAAAGACACCAACCGTCGGAGAGGGATGGCGTGCGAGCAACACGGGTGAGAAGAGCGGCACCAGGGGTTCATGCATGATGATCGCCTCTGGCTGTAGCTCTCCTACCCTCTGGAGAAGATGTCGAACTGCACTGGGACGAAGCGATATCGGGGCCACAGAGCCATTTGCTTTGATTCCGACGGTGGGACCGAGTCCGAGGTAATTGACGTTTTCGGAGATGTCGAGCGATGCCTCGCCGGGTGCGTAGAGGTGAACCTCATGATCGGTAGCGAGAAACCGAGACATCCCTATCGCCTGAGCCTGCACGCCGCCGGGCACGCCGAGGTCATAGGGACAGGTAATTGCAAGACGCAACTAGCCAACCTCCATCGAGGGTGAGACCTCATGAAATCTCGGCTGGAAGACATGCCACTGATCAGGGGCACCGGCAATCAATACCTCAAAGGCCGTCGCGAGGTCCTGCGTGATCCGAGCGATGTCCTCTCGAAGGGATCCTCTGCGGTCGGTCGCCACCGACTCAAGTACCACAGGAAGGTAACGGCCATGAGGCTGTTGATAGATCGCACAGGGAACAAGGGGGCGACCGCTGCGAAGTGCGAGGAGCGCAGGGCCTCCGGGGAGCGATGTTGACCTGCCAAACATCGTTACTTCTATCCCATCTCCCACGATGTCACGATCGGCCACTAAGGCGATTATCTCTCCCCGACTGAGGCCTTCGAGCAGCGCCGCAGTCGTACGCTCGCCGAGTTGGTGCACAACGAGGCCGAGGCGCGCGCGTTCGCGGGTAAACCATGCGGTCAATTGGGGCGAGGATGCTGGCTCGGCCACACTCAGTACCGAAAATCCTTGATGGTGAAGCCAAAGACCTCCCATCTCCCAGGTGCCTAGATGCGGAAGGGCAAGGATGGTGCCGCCGGCATCGAGAATTGAACGCACGGGCGCAAGGTCATGGTCGATGAAACTACGTAGTACGCGCCGTTTACTCATGTGGGCGAGGTGGAATACATCTGACCAATAGGCTCCGTAGCTTTTGAAGGAGCGTCGAACCAGTGAGTTCACCTCATTAGCGGTGGCAGGTGTGGAATCGAGCACCACGCGAAGGTTCGCCTCAACATTCACACGAACGCCAGGCGCACGGTGATATGCGAACGAACCGATCGCCCGCATGAGCATCCTGGAGAGTCCTGCAGGAAGCAATCGGAGCACAAACGCGCCATAGCGATAGGTCAGGTAGGCACGATCACGACCTCGGGGGACCCTGCTCATCCCTTCTGCACGACTCGATGCGAGGTCGGTTCACCGCTGTCACCCTCATCACCCTGCTCGGGAGCGGTATCAGGATCTCGAATGTCGGATCGGTCGATGGTAAAGAGCTGGCGAAGCCGAGAGGTTCCGCTCTCGCCGGCCTCCTGATCAAGGCGAATGGCTACACGTCGATCGACGCCGAGTCCCTGCCACCACGTCCGCAGCGATCCATCACCGAGCGCCGGCGCGCTCTCCTTCCAGATCCAAATCCGTGCAGGATGTCCGCTTGCCTGACGCCAGACACGGATAAAACGCCCCACGGCGGTCGCAGTAGTGAGCACAAGGGTGACCCAGAGAATGGGAATCATCACCATATGAAAGAGGAGCGAAAGGCCGAGCGAAATTAGACGCTCGGTGCGTTCCATAAGGCCACCCTTGGCGATAAAACCCAGCGACTCTGCCTTGGCCCGCTCATAGGAGATCGCTGATCCAACTGCCATGATGGCGATCGGCAGCGCCGCCTCCTTTGGGTGAGCGCCTGTCATGAGGTACCAGGCGAGTCCGCCAAACATAAAGGCGTCAGAGAAACGGTCCGCGACTGAATCAAAGAATGCGCCACGTGCGGAGGCTGTGCCGTTTGTCTTCGCGACGAGACCGTCCAAAGCGTCCATCAGACCACCGACGATGAGAAATCCGATGCCCCACCACAGGTGACCGAGACCTACGACGACGGCAAACCCAGCGGAGAGTAGGACTCCCATCGAGGTCAACACATTTGCATTCAAACCCAAAGCGACCAGACGTCGACCAAGCTCCACACGTTGCATCTGGAGGTGCAGCGGAGAGGGAGCAGCCCCATCGGCTCGGGCGCGACCTCTACGACCATCAATCATCGAGCCTCCTTGGCACAGACAGAGGGTAGCAGGGGGCAATAATGGATTGCCGCACACTGAGGTCGCTGAGTAGTTGGTGCTGAGGATGAGCGCACATCCGATAGTGCTTCTGCCCGCTAGGGACAGGGCAGCGATCTCCAGGCAAGCGCTACCTCCCGGTTACCGGTGACCACAAAGGCATCAAGGTCGATACGGTTCCAGAGGAATTGAAGAAGCGCTCCCACTCCCCCCTCCAAGACCACGGCGGCGGGTCCTCGCCCATCGCGAAGCCGCAAGCGACCACGTTCGGGCGACACATTCCAAGCGCGTCCTGCTGGATGAGCGACGAAACAGATAGATCCTCTTGTCGTCGCCGTGGGATTGGCACGAAGACTGACCGGAAGAAGTGATTCAAGTCGCTCATCTATACCGTCGATTCCCATGACGTCGTCGATCTCGGGATATGCCCCCCGGGCACGCTCAAGATCGCAGCGATGCAGCGTCATCTCAACCGCGACGCGTCGGGCAACCCAGATCGCTTGAAGGTCCTCGCCAGTCCAGTTCCAGCAGGGAGCCTCCTCCCCAACGCGCTCTAGCATCATGAGTAGTTGATCTGTCTCTCGCTCTAAATCGTTGGGAGAGACGAGCCTTCGCAGCTCGCGTGGGGCCGAGAGATAGTGAAGATCATCCGCATTTTGGAGCTGAAGATTCCATTCACTGCAAAGTTCTACGAGATGCGCGACCAGTTCACTGACCCGCCAGGGTGCGCAATCAGCGATGAGGTCATCACGACCGTCAGCCACAAGGTCCAAAATGCGAGCAACCTCGGACCCGATGACCTCCAGGTAGCTCGCATAACGAAGCATTACTGTGGCCACGCCTCGCGCAACTTGCGCCATGAATCGTCGAGTGCCTCTGGCATCACTCTGACCGATGCCACTGTGGTCATGAAATTCGTGTCACCAACCCATCGCGGCAATACATGGAGATGCAGATGTCGGGGTATTCCTGCCCCAGCGGCGCGGCCAAAGTTCGCCCCGATATTCATTCCATCAGGACCATAGGCACGCTCCAGGGCCTGCATCGCCTCGCGTGCGAGGAGAAAAAGCTCCTGGTACTCGCGATCGCTCATCTCTGACACGTCGCCAAGGTGGCGCAATGGCATTACCAAGAGGTGACCCGAGGCATAGGGATAGGCGTTTAGGATCGCAATCGAATGCTCGCGGCGCGCGACGACATGCAGCGTCTGGTCCTCTTCGGCGGAGGCGATAATCGCGCAAAAGACGCACCGAGCCGGACCCGATGGATCTTCCTCACTCGAGTGTTTATGCGCGCCCGGAGGCCCGTCATCACTGTCGGAGACACTCGACACATAGCTCGAGCGCCATCCCGCCCAAAGATGATCCAGACTCACGAGAGACCCGGACCGCTCTTTTGGTCGATCTCCTGGGAGATGCGTCCGACGAACTCGTCGAGCGCGACACCTCGCTCTGGGTCGTTGGTGCCTCGCGAATTCACTCCAACGGTGCGATTGGCAACATCTTCATCACCCACGACCAGTACGTAGGGAAGTTTCTCCAACTTCGCGTGTCGCACACGTGCGCCAAGGGGCTCGTCGGCTGGCGCCATCTCTACCCGTATACCCGCAGCGCGAAGGGTGGAAAGAACCTCTGCACCATAATCCTCGTGGTCGTCTCGTACGGGAAGGATGCATACCTGTACTGGCGAGAGCCAGGTCGGTAGATTCCCTGCATAGTGCTCCAGCAGGATTCCAAAGAAACGCTCCACAGAGCCAAAGAGTGCGCGGTGGATCATCTGGGGGCGATGACGACTGTTATCTGCGCCGACATAACTCATATCGAAACGTTGAGGAAGCTGAAAGTCGACCTGAAGGGTCGAGAGCTGCCAACGACGTCCGATGGCATCACGAACATGAACATCGATCTTGGGAGCGTAGAACGCACCCTCGCCCTCGGCCACGATATAGGGGATCTCGGCCGCCTCAAGGGCGCTGCGCAGCGCCTCGGTTGCTGCGTCCCATTCTTCGACCTCGCCGACAAACTTCTCCGGTCGAGTCGACAGTTCGGCCTCAAATTCAGTAAGCCCAAATGCGCGTAGTACATCGAGTACAAAGGCGAGCAACGATCGAAGCTCATCCGCGAGCTGCTCCGGTGCACAGAAGATATGCGAGTCATCTTGCGTGATTCCGCGCACCCGTGTCAGACCATGAAGTACGCCGGATCGCTCGAAACGATACACGGTCCCAAATTCGAAGAGACGCAGCGGAAGCTCTCGGTAGGAACGCTGGCGATCCTTATAGATGAGAATATGCATCGGGCAATTCATCGGTTTTGGGTAGTACGTGGCACCCTCCATCTCCATGGGTGGGTACATTCCCTCTGCGTACCACCCCAGGTGTCCAGAGATCTCAAACAGAGTGGACTTGGCGATATGAGGCGTCCATACCTGTTGATAGCCATGTTCGCGGTGCATCGCAAGGGAGTAATCCTCCATCGTCTGACGGATGAGTGCTCCCTTTGGATGAAAGACCGGCAGACCGCCTCCGATCTCTGGAGGGAAGTGGAAGAGATCGAGCTCAGCTCCGAGGCGTCGATGATCGCGACGCTCAGCCTCCTCTAGGCGATGGAGATGTTCCGCAAGCGCAGTGGCACTTTCAAATGCGGTGCCATAGATTCGCTGTAGCTGAGGACGACGCTCGTCGCCGCGCCAATAGGCTCCTGCGACACGCATGAGCTTGAAGTGGCCGAGACGACCCGTAGAGGGAACGTGTGGTCCACGGCAGAGGTCGACAAATTCCTCGGTGTTTCGATAGGCGCTCACCTGTGCACCTGACGGAGAGATCTCTAGTGCGAGCTCCTCATCGGCAGGAAGATTCGTATCGCGGACACCTTCGATGATCTCCGTCTTGTATGGCTGATCGGCAAAAAGTGCCAGCCCCTCGGTAAAGGTGTGCTCCTCGCGAACGAAGGGTTGATCCTCCGAGATAATTTCGCGCATACGCTGTTCGATAGCGACGAGATCCTCATCGCTGAAGTGCGCACCATCAGGTAGATCAAAATCGTAATAGAAGCCGTCAGCGATAGATGGACCGATCGCGAATTTGGTACCGGGCCAAAGTGAGGTAACCGCCTGAGCCAGAACGTGAGAGGTCGAGTGTCGGATGACCTGTCGCCCCTCCTCGATGTTCCCCGTGAGCACGCGCACCGTCACGCCGGAGGAGAGTGGGGTGGACAGATCTGACTCCACGCCATTGATAACTACCGCTATCGCATCCTTCGCGAGGCGAGAACCAATCGATTGCGCAAGATCAAACCCCGTTGCACCGTCCGCGAGCATCCGGGTGCTCCCATCTGGCAGGGAGACCGTGATCTCAGCAGCTACTTGGTCTGACACGAGGTAACAACTCCTTGGCTGAACGGCGGCACCACGGTGTACACCTTGGCAGTAGGAGCCTAATGGAACCGACCTCGATCTAGGAGAGGATCGTTACCCCGAGCAGGGCGGCAGCGCAGGCAACACCCTGTCCCTGTGCCACTGCACGATCGATCGCCATGATCGCTCCAGGAGTATCCAGATCATCGTCAAGTCGCTCACGCACCTCGTCCAAGGCACCCTCGCCTGAACCGAATGAGCGCCAACGTGCTAAACGTGACTCAGCATCGAGCAGAAATTGATGGTCCCACTCGAAGGAGCTCCGGTAGTGCTGTGAGAGGAGCGCAAGTCGGATCGCATCGGATTCGTGCGAGGCAAGAAGATCGCCGACGAACACGAGGTTTCCCAGCGATTTCGACATCTTCTCGCCGTCGAGACGCACCATTGCTACGTGCATCCAGAGGCGTACGAAGGGCACACCAGTGACGCACTCCGACTGTGCCGCCTCACACTCATGGTGAGGAAAGATGAGGTCTGAACCGCCGCCATGTACATCGATCGTCTCGCCGAGTTCACGCATTGCGAGTGCCGAGCACTCGATATGCCATCCCGGGCGACCTGCGCCCCATCGTGACTCCCAGCTCGGCTCATCGGGCAGAGAGGGCTGCCAGAGGATGAAATCCAGAGGATTGCGCTTGTTCGGGTCAAGATTGTTGCCGCCGCGCTCCTGTGAGAGCCGCAACATCGTCTCGCGGTCGTAGTGACTAACCTCGCCATAGGCGGGATAAGAGTCGACGGCGAAATAGACGGCTCCGCCCGCGGCATAGGCGTGGCCTCGCTCAAGGAGTACTCCGATGAGCTTCAAAATTTCGGAGATGGCACTCGTCGCGCGCGGTTCGGAGTACGAGGGGAGAAGGTTCATCGCCGCCATATTGGCGTCAAATCGCAGTGTCTCCTCTGCAGCAAGGTCGAGATAATGAACACCGAGCTCGCGCGCCTTGCGCAAAAGGTCGTCATCCACGTCAGTTACATTTCGCACACATCGTGTCTCATGACCAAGGTCGCGCAGTCGTCGCTGGAGAATGTCGTAGGTAAGGTACGTCTCCACGTGGCCGAGGTGAGCGGCGTCATAGGGCGTAATGCCACAGGTATATAGCGTGACCACAGGACCGGGAGCAAAGGGCACCACTGTGTTGCGCGCGGTATCGAAGAGTCGCATCGTCATGATGGATTACTTCCACTCTCTCTCAAACCGGTCAGTCGAAGACTGACGTGACTCTTATAGGCGATGTTTACATTCAGCAGTACCGCGGTGAGCGCCTCCACTGCATTCGCGGAGGCCAATGATCCACAGCGCACCGGCCGAAGCCCGTGAATCGAGCCCACCAAAAGCTCTGTTGCCACGGCGCCCTCCTCGCTGTCACTACAGACCATGACCTCAGCCTGAATCGGGAGGTCGATCAACCCGAGTTCGCGCGCTGGGATATGTTGAAATGCGGTGGTGACAAAGGTACGAGGAAGGACTGCCTGCACCGAAGCAGCGATCGAACCACGGGCAGGTACAAGCGCCTGAAACTCAGATCCCACTCTGGCCAAAGCATTCACCATGGAGATCAACACCTTCTGCTCAAGGGGCGCTTGAAGCGACTTCGCCGTCGCCACGGCTCCCTCCCAAGGTGTGGCAAGGACGCACAGATCACACGCTGCAGCCTGCTCGTTAGTGCCCGGGAGGAGCTTCAGCGAGTGCGTAGAGCTCCCGACGAGTTCAGCGGCGACTATCTCCGATGCCCGGGTGAGTTCCCGAGATCCGACGACCACTTGGTGCCCAACACTCGCAAGGCGGCGAGCCAATGCAATTCCTGCCGGCCCGGTTCCTCCAATAATGCCGATATTCATATGTGGAGATACCCCTTCGGAAGACGATGCGCTGTCATTTACGGGTCTCGGTCAATACAGCAAGCGCGCGATCCGCGTGAACATCCATCCTGACCTCGCTCTGGATCACCGCCAAGAGACGCGAATCGGCTCCTATGACAAAGGTGGCCCGTTTCACGGGTAGCGGACCAAAGGCACGTTTGACGCCGAACTGTCGCGCGACGGCGCCATCCACATCGCTCAGAAGTGGATAGTCAAAATCGTAACGATCGGAGAATTCACGCTGGCGATCGACTCCATCTGCACTGATACCCACGCGTTGTGCGCCGAGAGCGGAAAATTCAGCCTTGAGATCGCGGAAATGACAGCTCTCCTTTGTACATCCCTTGGTCATGGCCATGGGATAGAAGAAAAGTACGACGGGACCATTGGCAAGGAGCTCAGAGAGACGTCGAGGCTCACCAAATTGATCAGATAGCGCAAAGTCGCTAACAACGTCTCCGATATCCATCCTCAAAGCCTAGGGCACAGAGGTATCCAGAACGTCGATCGCGTCACCATAGAACGAAAGTCTGGAGAGTTACTATCGAACCAAATATTAGAGCGCGACGATGGGCGAGCAATGACGGCACAGCAGCATCACCACACCTATGTGGATGAGTCAGAGATCGCTCTGGCTCCAGGTCGACGGGGTGATCCGCGCCGAAATGTTCTGATCGCGCTCTTGGTTACGCTCGCGCTCGCGGCGATCGATTCGACGGTGGTCACCACAGCAGTTCCCTCAATCGTAAAGAACCTCGGTGGATTTACGATCTTTCCCTGGATCTTCTCGATCTATCTGCTGACCCAGGCCGTATCGGTTCCCATCTATGGACGTCTCTCCGATCTCTATGGTCGGCGACCCATCCTCTATACCGGTGTCACCATCTTCCTCCTTGCCTCCGTGCTCTGTGGGATCGCGCCATCCATGCCCTTTCTCATTGGTGCCCGGGCGATCCAGGGGCTCGGCGCGGGAGCGATAATCCCGATTGTCCAGACTGTGGTTGGCGACCTTTACAGCATCGAGGAGAGATCCAAGATTCAGGGCTACACCGCGGGAGTCTGGGGAGTTGCCTCTGTTCTCGGACCCCTCATAGGAGGAGCGATAACTCAATACATCACTTGGCGCTGGATCTTTTATATCAACCTGCCCTTTGGTGTCGTTGCGCTCTTCCTACTCTCGCGGCGGCTGCACGAGACCGTCGAGCGTCAGGAGCACCGCATTGACTTCGCCGGCTCGTTTGTAATGGCGATCGGACTGAGCTCACTTATCTTTGGCCTCCTCCAGGGAGGCACGGGCTGGGCTTGGACCGATACCAGGGAGATCCTCGTTCTGGCTCTCGGGGTCCTCTTCATTGGCCTTTTCGCCATCGTGGAACATCTCAGCGCAGAGCCGATGATCCCCTCCTGGGTGGTTACTCGGCGTCCCATGCTTGCAGCAAATCTGGCAAACCTGCTACTTGGCGCGGTCCAGTATGGATTGACCGCCTATGTTCCCGCCTGGGCGGAGGGTGTCCGAGGCGTGGGCCCGATCGAGGCCGGTCTCACCGTTGCAACGCTGCTCTTCGGTTGGCCAATTTCGAGCGCACTCGCCGGCCGTCTCTATCTCACGATCGGCTTTCGTTCGACAACGCTTATCGGCGTCGCTATCACCATCGCTGGGACTGCGTTATATCCACTGCTCGGGCCTGCGAGCCCGATACTTGTTGCGTGTTCCTTTGGGTTACTTGTCGGAGTAGGCCTCGGATTCATTGCCACTCCCCTGCTGGTCTCCTCCCAGAGCATCGTGGGGCGCGACCGTCGTGGTGTCGCGACCGCGTCAAATCTCTTCTCTCGTTCCGTTGGCTCCGCCGTCGGCATCGCCGTGATCGGAACTTTGGCGAACCGATCACTCGCGCGTTGGATCTCCCACCCTCCAACGCAGCTCGTCGGTCATCTTCCGGCATCCGTGAACTCAGCGGTCAGTCTCCTTGAGAATCACGCCAAGATGGCGGCTCCTACACGCCTGTTCATTACGCACGGACTATTTCAAGCCACCCACGCCGCCTTCCTCGCCGTTTTCATGAGCGCGGGCGTAACGGCACTTGCTCTCTTGGCTATGCCAAAAAAATCTGTTCCACTCAAATTTGAGGGAGACAATTTGCCGCTTGAGCGAGAGGTCAACGTCCGCTAACGATCGCACACCGATATCTGCGGTGCGAGGATAGAGGGATGGCGTCGGGGTTCATCTTCGTGAACAAACATCTTTCGATCCCGATACACGAGATCGAATGGCGTTTCTCCTCCAGCGGAGGTCCCGGTGGCCAGCACGCGAACACCTCTAATACCCGCGTAGAGGCGCTGTTCTCAATAGTGGACTCGCCCTCGCTCACCGACACCCAGCGAGAGGTGCTCCTCATCAAACTCGGTGACCGATTGCGAATTGTGGCGAGCGATGAGCGGTCTCAACTTCAAAATCGGGAGCTTGCCATGGACCGGTTGGCGGAACGCCTGCGTTCGGCCCTTGTCGTGCAGCGTCGCCGTTCGGCAACGAGGCCCACCCGTGGTTCGGTAGAGCGTCGGCTATCGATCAAACGTGCCACTTCAGAGCAGAAGCGACTTCGACGCTCTAAGGGAGACGACTAAGACGCTGAGGTGACCGATGGGTGATTCGCTACACTAACGATCACTCGCCCCAAATGGGACCGAGAGGGATCGCGCACAGGAGGCACACGTCGTGGCACAGCACAAGGTTGTGGAGGTACGGGCAACGGGACGACTCCCCGAGGTAGTCACGAAGGATGTGCAGACGGAGCTTGACCTCCACCAAGGTGACGGATGGGAGCTCATCACCGTCCAACCAGTGATCTACAACTCCTCAACGACGGGATATTTACTCCTCTTCTTCCGCAAGAATTAGTATCTAATAGACGCTCGAGTAGATCTTCGTTGAGGTTTGTTTCAACGAGGATCTCCACGGTGCCAGCCGACCCAATCAACTTGGGGTGGAATTGAAAAGAACCCCCCGTCGCTCTGCGACGGGGGGTTCTTCACTATCTCCTACCAAACAACCTCGGTAAGGTCCTTGGTCGCATCACGCCACGGCACGCCGCGCGGAATAAACATCTCACCCGCACGGGTCGCGCGGTGTGACTCTGGCTCTGAACCGCGGGGAGGCCGTCCCGCCTCGACATCGTCGGCTGCCTGCAGCAGCAGCTCACGGCACGACTGGATCGCTCGGTCGGTCGACCCCAATGCCTCAAGGTCTCGACGCACGATGCCGCCCATACCCTCTTGGAGCGCGTAGTCCTGAGTGTTGACGCCCTCGATGCCGGTAAAGGTCTTCGTGCGCTGTACCTCTCGGTCGATGAGATAGTCATTTGAGGGGTTGCGCTTGAGCCAGTAGGTACCGCCGATGCGATCATCAGGGTGGCGCCCGTTGCGCTTTTCAGATGCCAAGAAGCGCTCCCTTGGCATCGGGACTGCATCAGTAGCGCAGTACTTGATGTTGTAGACGTAAGTATTTTCGTCGTCGATCGGTACCCACATGTGACCGTCGAGCGCTGGCATCTGTTGAGGATTGCCCTCGGGATCTACCAAACTCGCACGCATCTGCTGAAAGGGCATGACGTACTGGTAGACGCGGACGTAACTCTGATCATCACTGATGTTGCGGATGGAGCCATAACGGAATCCCCATGGCTCCACATCGACCTCTAAGGATGGATGAGGATCAAGTGTCCGTAGAAGGTTCTTATTCGTAATGTCGTTGTTGTGTGCAAAGGAGGAGTGGGCGGTGTCGATACCACCCTCAATTCCCTGCAGGAAATTGCAGTGCTCGCCGGTCTTCGAAACTCCGAGGTGGGTCTCAGGAACGCGTAGCCACTCGTAATCAGGAGGTGCGGGCATCTCTGGTGTCGGGCCCATGTAGGTCCACACAACCCCGCCCTTCTCGTAGGTCGGATATGCCTTGATCGCGACGCGGAGACGGAACTTTGAAAAGGGAGGCTCGGAGGGCATATCCACACAGGCGCCCTGAGTGTCGAACTTCCAGCCGTGATACACACAGCGAAGTCCACACTCCTCGTTGCGACCATAGAAGAGCGGTGCCCGACGGTGCGCACAGTAGGCCTCAACGAGACCGATCTCGTTCGCTGAGTCGCGGAAGGCGACGAGGTCCTCACCCAGCAGGCGGACGCGCACAGGTGCGCCATCGGCAACGGGGATCTCCTCCGAAAGACAGGCCGGGATCCAATAGCGACGAAGAACTTCGCCCATCGGTGTCCCCGGACCCACCTCGGTCAACCGCTTATTTAACTCTTGGGTGATATGCACGTATCCTCCGATCTTGGCCGAGGAGATCTCCGTTGGCCATCGCTCGCGTCGCGACGCGAATCTTGCACCGCCTAAAGAGCAACAAACACCCACCACACGCTCGCCCAACAACAGGAACGATGACGAATGATCACTCACTCTTTAGCAATACTAACTATAGCCTAACGAGCTGGCGAAGGACCGTAATGGCCTCAGATCCATAATCCCTATGAGCCGGAAAATATCGACTGATACAGTGGCCGACGGGGTTCGCCGGGACCAATTTCACGAGGGAGAGCTTGATGGCTGAGACCGTAGCTGCGATGACGCAAACAGGTGCCAATGCGATGGAGATGCGCGAATACGCGATGCCGGAGCCGCCCGTGGATGGCGCGATCTTGCGCATGGAGGCGGTCGGTATCTGTGGAAGCGATGTCTCTGCCTTTGCAAAGGACCCAAAGAAGCCTCGGATTCTTGGTCATGAAAACGTCGGTCGCATTGACCGTCTCGGCGCTGCTGCGGGACACATATGGGGTTTGAAGGAGGGCGATCTTGTCGCGCTCGAGGAGTACCTCGTATGTCACCAATGTGAATGGTGCCATAAGGGTGAATACCGGCACTGCTGGCGCACCGACACACACAACAACCCAGATCCACTCCGCTATGGATCGACGACCACAGCGATTGCGCCAGGACTTTGGGGTGGATACAGCCAGTATCTCTATATGCCCTTTGAGGCGGTGTGGCACCGCGTGCCAGAGAACGTCAGCGCCATCGATGCATGTCTGCACATTGCACTTGGGAACGGTGTGCAGTGGGCCGTATACGAGGGTGGTGCAGGTCCCGGGAAGAGTGTGTTCATCCAAGGTCCTGGTCAGATGGGTGCGGCCTGTGTTGTGGCTGCCAAGGCTGCGGGTGCTGACCTTGTCATCGTGACCGGTCTCACGTCAGACGCAGATCGACTGGAGATCTGCCGACAGCTCGGAGCCGACGTCGTCATCGATGTGCAGAAGGAGGACGTTCGTGACCGAGTTCGTGAAGTTACCGGTGGAAAGGGCGTAGACGTAGCCGTCGACACCACTGCACGCGCGGGAATTGAGCCAACAATGATCGCGATCGATGTACTCCGTATGCGCGGCGGAACGATGGTGGTACAGGGAAATCAGGACTTCGCTGAATTCCCGATGGTCAAGCTCTCGGATCACTACATCACCTTGAAGCAGGCGCGTGGACACAGTTATCACGCCGTCGAGCGTGGAATTGAGATCATGGCGCAGGAGCGCTTTCCCCTTCACCTCATGCATACTCATGACTTCACGCTCGCGGATGCAGCGACCGCCGTGAATGCAACTCGGGGTGAGCTCGTCGATGGTCAACGCGCGCTGCATGTTGCGATTCTTCCCTGGTCCTAAGTTCTTCCCGAGAGTAGTGCGGATAGGTATCGGGTAAGGCCGACCGTTTCATTTTCGCAACGTTCAATGATCACCAAGCGATCCAAGAGAAACAGAGCGATCTAAGAGAAAGAACGAGACCCGAATTCGTTCGGGTCTCGCTCTTTTTTTGCGCTCCCAAGCGCCACACTTGCGCAGATCACGCACACGCGGGTTAATCAGGTGAGGAGTCTTTCCAACTCCGTGATGGTGCCGTCAATGCCAAGCGGCAAACGCCATCCCCGTACCGGTACCTGCAGGAGTCCGATACCCCGGGAGATAGTCGATTACCTCCATCTCTCCGTTCTCGAAGGCGCCGGCCACGGTGATCCAGTTCAATGTCTCGGATGTTCCAGAGCGAAGCATCTTGCGAGGAATATGAACCAGGGCCTCGCGATCGTGCTTTTGGAGCGCGTCCAGCACCATGCGGTCCCACTCGGGGAGCACGACAAAGTGGCTGAGTCCGCCGCTGCCGACCAACGCAACTCGTTTATCTGAATCCCATGACTCAATCCCCTTACGGAGCGCAGCACCAAGGTCGTAACAGCGCGCAGCCGAAGGTACATTTGGCTGAAAATAGGTGTTCAGCATCACCGGAACAATTGGCGTTGTAGCGGGAAGGTGGAGGCGATAGCGGGGGAAGGTAAATGCATGGCCCAACGTGCGGTTATCGGGCTGCACTGACATCAGAGTGAGATCGAAATCTGACTCGGTGAGCACCCCGGCGAGGTGCGTGGTGAGTTCTACCTCAATCTTGTGCGAAGTTGGCTGAGGCCCATGGGCGGCCCACTGCGCGGCGACCAAGCCAGGAAACTGCTCCATGCGCGCCTTTCGCTCACCCATTAGCGGTCGGTCCCACACCTCTTCGCCGGTGAAGAGACCGATCGCTGGCGTTCCGCCATCGTCAAAGAGTTCTTCCTGGTCGTCACCGATAACGACCACCACATCGGGACGGGCGTCTGCGAGCATCTTGGCAAGGATCCCTACGCACTCCTGAGCTCGCTCATAACGTCGATTCCAGACCTCGTCCGTAAGCTCTGCCTCGAGCGCTGGATCGGCCACCTTTAACAGCTCGTCATAGGTCCAGTACTCGCCGTCGCCATTGAGCAAATTGGGGTTTCGCTGGTCACGAACTGCGTGGTCTTCCCACATCTCTACCGTGGAACTCATCTGCGGAGTATGTGAGGTTCCGATACCGAGAACGATCTCTGCCATTTTCAACCTCCAGTGTGGCCATCGAATATGGCCCATATGCAACTTCTCGAAGCTATCGCAAACTACTTAACACTGCTAACTATATCGAGACAACGGTCAGCAAATAGGACAAGGGAAAATTTGCATACCCGCTTTTTTCGACACTACCTCTCGCCTAGAGCTCCAGAGTTGGCGCGTAGAAGATCTCTTCGAGGGCCAGCTGGCGAGGGGTGAGACCCTGCTCAAAAGAGTATTGAGTGATCATCTCCAGCAGCTCACCGTTAGCGCGTACACCGTAGGGAAAGAGATCCTGCGAGAGCGCATCTGTGCTCTCTGGGGGCAGTAGTCCCGACTCGACAAAGGGAGTTGCCAGCTCGATCGCCTCGCGATGCGCAATCTCCTTCGCCTCCAAGAAGGCGCTGTAGAGGTTCAGCATGATCCATGGATGGCGCTCCACCACATCGCGACGCACTGCCACGCAGTGGTTCACTGGAAAGATCCCCGTCTTTTGAAAATAGCGCGAGGCCTCGCCGCTCTGATCGAGAAAGAGCGGGCGCACACCAGATCCCGGCGAGAACTCCCGCTGGCTCCGATCGACCAAATTGTGGGCGTTTGCAAGGTACAGCAGCGTCGCATCGAGTCCGCCCGTTGCGAGTTGCTCACCAATATCGGTGCTGGTAGGGATGTACTGGAGACGGATTCCCTCCGGAGGAGCAAAGCCAGTTGCCCCGCCGTGACTCCGCTCTGGTGGTCGCTCCATATACCACTCAATGTCGCGCGGATCTACACCGAACTCGTGCTGGAGCACTCCCCTCGTCCACAGCGCTGCCGTCTGCTGGTACTCCGGCACGCCCACGCGCTTACCGGCAAGATCCGCGGGAGAGGAGATTCCGGCACCCTCGCGGATGAGGACGCCGGTATGGAAGAACTTGCGAGAGGTAAAGATCGGAAGACCCACCCAGGTGTTGTCGCCACGGGCAAGTGTCATGAGCAGACTCGACATCGACATCTCCGACACCTCAAACTCCTGGAAGGCGAGCTGTCGCCAGAAGATCTCCGAGCCGTGAATCGCGCTGCAGTGGAGGTCGATCCCTTGCGCCTGTACCCGACCGTCGAGCACCGGACGCGACCGAGGGTTCGTCCCTATGGCAAATCCCAGCTCTATGCGTTCCATTACCTATCCCCCTGTCGATGTTCGCCTACACAACGTGATCGACCCTAAACCCTCATACCAAGGCACGTCTACGCCACAGGAGGAAGATCATTAGCAAAGGTAAGAATCTCTCGGGAATTCTCGCTACACTCTCTCCTACGGCGCGGAGCGCGTCGAATGTAGATTCGGGGTCCTCGTTGGCCCCTTCCCAAAGGAGAGGTTCATGGCGACGACCGAAGAACTGCAGCAGAGGGTGAACGAGCTCGAGACGCGTCTCGTGGCGCTTGAGGCGACCCTCTTTGGAGAGCGTCACGGCGCACTTGAGGTCCGTGACGTGCGCACGGTGCCACCGGTGGCTGCATCTCACTGAGCGGTGGCGCACCGAGAGGTAGCTCTCTGGTCGGGGAACACTGAACGGCCAGGAATAAAGAAAGGGAATCCGAGGGTCCTCGGGTTCCCTTTTTCTATCTCCGACGCCACATTCGCTGCGCGCCTCTCGCCTGCTACAAGCGACTCCGCTACGGGTTAGCGCCGCGCAGAGGGCAGGTAGATTACGAAGCCTGCAGAGGCTCCGCTCGCTCGCTCGCGGTGGGGCCATCACCTCGGTAGCCGAGGAACTCCGGCATATACCGCGCCATCAGCGCCACCCCTACCACGCAGCCGATCCCGCCAGTGACCACTGAAAGGTTCACACCGCCGAGTCCTGCCACGACCCCCGCCTCGGTATTGCCAAGACGTGGACCTGCATTAATAACACCGATCTGTATGGACGAGAGTCTTCCGCGGAGCGCGTCCGGTACCTCACGTTGGATGATGAGGTTACGAAAGACCGCAGAGATCACATCCGCTGCGCCCGCAGCCGCGATGAAGAGACAGGCGAGGGGGAGATCAGGGGCGAGGCCAAAGGCGATGATCGCAAGTCCCCAGAGCGCGATCGCGATGAGCACCGCTCTGCCCTGACGGATCACTCTGCCCGTCCACCCGCTAAAAAGAGCCATCGAGAAGGATCCGACGTTCGGGGCCGCGTAAAGCAGACCGAGGACGTGGGTCCCACCATGAAACTTCGTCAGCGCGATCGCGGGAAAGAGCGCCGTTGGCATCCCGAGGATCGTGGCGTTGAGGTCGGCGATAAAGCAACCTTGAATCGCTCGTTTGCCGCGGAGGAAGGTGAACCCTTCGACGAGAGACGAGAGTCCAAACTTCCGTCCTCCATCGACCGGCGGAACGGGAGCAATCGTGTAGAGCGCGATCAGCGCTCCACCAAAGGTCGCCACGTCGACCCAGTAGGCGGTCGTGAGTCCAAAGACCGCAAGGAGAAGTCCACCAAGGGCAGGGCCCACGATATAGGAGAGCTGTTGGAGCAGCTGTCGGATCGAACTTGCCGCAGCGAGTGACTCCCGATCTACCAAATTGATCATCAGCGCCATACGGGTCGGACTGTCGCAGCCGTTAAAGCCAGCGGTAGTGGCTGCGGCGACAAAGATGATCCAGAGCTGTGCATGGCGGCTCGTCGCATTGAGTGCCAGCGCCACACTCGAGAGCGCCATTCCAATCTGCGTGATCTTGAGAAGCTGCCGCCGGTCCATGGCGTCGGCGAGCGGGCCACCAAAGAGAGAGCCAAGGAGTGCGGGGACGAGCTGCGCAAGGCTGATCAGACCCACATCGACCGAGGATCCAGTGATGCGATAGATCTGGTAAGCGGTGGCTACGGTCGTAACCTGTGATCCGAGCAAAGAGATGACGTATCCAATCCACAGTCGTCGAAACTGCGGAAAACGCCGTAACGGCCCGATGTCGACAAAAACCCCCACTCGCGAAGGCTACCTCCACGGTATTTCCGGACTTGGGAGATTTCGAAAAATGTCATGATCGCCACCGCCGACCCCCCCCATCGAGTCCTCTACCCTTAGATCCTCCGCGTGAACTAAAGGAAGAGCTCAAGAGAGATGACGACCACTCAGGCGAGCGCCACCTCCGCTGCGGTCTCCTCGACCGAGGTTCTGAGCACGAGGCGAAAGACGCTGGTGCTGCTCATCTGCTGCGTCAGCCTCTTTATGAACTACCTCGATTCCACCATCTTGAACGTGGCCCTTCCGGTCTTGCAGCACGCACTCCATGCCGACGAAGCAGCGTTGCAGTGGATCGTCGATAGCTTCCTCTTCGTCCTGACCTGTCTCCTCATTCTCGTCGGATCGATCGCGGATCGGATAGGACGACGAAAGGTGCTCGTCGTCGGGCTCATCATCTTCACTATCGGCTCGCTCGGGTGCGCCCTCTCCTCTACCGTTGCGCAGCTCATCGCAGCCCGTGCGCTGACCGGCGTGGGCGGTTCGATGCTGGTCCCAACCACACTCTCGATCATCCGAAATACCTATACCGAACGCAATGAACTTGCGCGCGCGATCGGTGTGTGGAGCGGAATCTACGGACTTGCCTGTGCCTGCGGACCACTCGTGGGTGGGGTGTTGATCGACAACGTGGGGTGGCGATCCATCTTTTTTGTCAACATCCCCGTCGGACTGATCGGGCTCGTCCTCGCGATCCGGTTCGTCCCTGAGTCAGTTGCCAGGCGGGTGCGTCGGATCGATCCCTACGGTCAGATCGCCATCTTTCTCGTACTCGGCACGCTCATCTTCACCCTCATAGAGGCGCCTGGGGTCGGATGGATAGGTGCACGTACCCTCGGTGGATTCGCCCTCTGCCTCACCCTGCTCATCGTCTTCCTTCTGATTGAGTCGCATACCTTTGAGCCACTCTTTGAGCTGCGCTTCTTCCGTAATCCGGCCTTTGCTGGAGCAAATATCATCGCGCTGCTTACCTTCGTCCTCATGACCGGCTTTCTTTTTCTCAACACCATCTATCTGCAGCTCGTTCGCGGACTCAGCCCCATGGGTGCTGGCCTTGCGACACTGCCACTCATGCTCAGCCTTGCGATCTGCGCCCCACTTTCGGGCCGCTACCTCTCAGTCCATGGCCCGCGTCGCGCGATGACCGTCGCTGCAATCGTCGGTGGATCCGCCTTTCTTCTTCTCTCGTTCACCACCGTCACCACCCCGAGCCTCCTCCTTGCGCTCTACTACGCGCTTCTTGGAATTGCCCTCGGCAGTGTCAACCCGACTCTTACCTATACGAGTGTCGCCTCAATGCCACCTGAGCAGGCAGGAGTTGCCTCGGCGATCACCTCTACCTCACGCCAGATCGGTAGCTCGTTGGGCGTTGCTGTTCTCGGTTCACTCGTCGCTACCTCGCTCGCCGCCTCCCTGCGGAGCGCGACATTTCCTCCTGGCATCTCGTCCGTTCTTCGCGCCGCAACGATCCACGCCGGAATCGGTGCCCTCGGTTCATCTGCTCCGACCGCCGATCTCACCGTCCATCAGCTCGTCGCCTCTGGCTACACCGAGGCACTGCATCTCGCCTGGTATATCGGCATCGGCTGCTGTGTTGTCTGGCTCCTCGTCGCGCGGATCGCTACTACCCCCACGGCGCTTCGCGAGTCACAGAATAACGGCAGTGAAGATCGCCCCATCGGCTGATGACTATCGACAAGTTGCTATAAACGTGGCATGAGTTCCTCATCCTCGACATCTGCCACTCTCGGACCGCGAGACCAACGCTATTTTGAGAGTTATCTCGAGGGTGCGCACTATCTCCTCGGAACCTTCGCGTTGAGCGAGGAGGAGATCATCGAGTTCGCCCGGAGCTATGACCCGCAGCCATTTCACCTCAATCGATCTACACCTGGAGGCATCATCGCAAGCGGGTGGCACACACTGCTCTCCGCAATGCGACTCATCGCAGAGAACTATCTCTCCGGCGTGGCCGCACTTCCCTCGCCGGGCGTCAACGAGATCCGCTGGCTTCGACCGGTCTATCCAAACCAAGAGGTCACCGTGACGGCTGAACTGACCGAGGCACGTCTCTCTGCCTCCAAACCCGATCGAGGACTTCTCATGACCACGATGCGTGGCAGCGACGAGGGTGGCAACGACCTCTTCCAGTTCTCTGCCGTCAGCTTCGTTCTCCGCCGTGAGGTGATCTCCTGACGCGCTTTCACGCGTCCGCGCCGCTCTCTCGCTAGTCGAGCGCCGGAGCGTCGAGCAACACCATCGTGTGCACGATCTCTCCCTCGCGGGCACGGGCAACCAGCTGACGTTGCGGTAACGCATCGTCGATGACCGCGCCGTCTTGGCGAAAATGGGCCCCAACTGAGGAGGTGCGCGAGAGCGCCGATTCCGTGAGCACCTGAGCGAGCTGCACGATATTTGCATCCTCAATGGCGCGTTCGGAGAGCGACACCGCTCCCATCTCCCGCGCTTCCAGTCGCGAGAGCGCTGCTGCGAGATCCGTGCCGTTACGAACGACGCCAGCAACCATGTCCATCATCTGGCGGATCTCCTCGCGAGCGAGGGGGCTGTGAGAGTCCGACGTGACAGCTGACAGAGGACGCTCGGCGGGTGCACGTAGTGCGAGTGTTGGCTGTTGGTCGATATGACGGGCGATCCGGCGACCAAAGACAACTCCCTCCAAAAGTGAGTTCGACGCAAGACGGTTTGCACCATGAATACCGGTGGAGGCTACCTCGCCAACGGCGTAGAGCCCGGGAAGCGAGGTCTCTCCGTCGATCGTGGTGGTGATACCGCCGATCGTGTAGTGCGCCGCCGGTGAGATCGGGATCGGATCAAGGGTTGGATCGATCCCCATTGCAAGAAGTGAGGCGAAGATCGTAGGAAAGCGCAGTGGCATCTTCGCACCGATCGAGGTTGCATCGAGATAGAGCTCGGTGCAACCCTCGACCGCCATAGTCGTCGCCATGGTGCGTGCCACCACATCTCGCGGCGCGAGGTCGCCCAGAGGATGGACCCCCTCCATCACGGGCCGGCCCTCCCGATCACGAATTATCGCACCCTCACCGCGCAGCGCCTCAGAGATCAGCGGACGAGGATCACTCGTAGAGACCAACACGGTTGGGTGGAACTGCATGAACTCAACATCGGAGAGTACCGCTCCCGCCCGGAGTGCCACCGCCATGCCATCTCCGGTACAGGGTGCGGGACTCGTCGTCGATGCGTAGAGCTGGCCGGCACCACCAGAGGCGATCACCAAATGACGGCAGCGAACGATCGTGGGGGCCCCCTCCAACAGAACGATCGCGGCACAGGCGACCCCCTCTTCGTCTTTGAGGATGTCGACCAGAAAGGCGTCATTTCGAATCCCGGTACCTCGAGCGATCACCGCCTGGAAGAGTGCCCGTGAGAGCTCGGCGCCGGTGGCATCACCGCCGGCGTGCACAATCCGCTCGCGTGAGTGGCCTCCCTCAAGAGTTCGCGAGAGCTCCCCATTCACACGATCAAAACGAACGCCCATCTGCTCAAGAAAGGCGATCGCCTCAGGGGCCTCCTCGGTGAGTGTACGCACCGAAATCTCATCGGCAAGCCCAACTGCGGCGACCACGGTGTCATCATGGTGGAGCAATGGAGTGTCGTCCTCGCCGATCGCCGCAGCGATGCCTCCCTGGGCGTAACGGGTGGAGCCATCATCAAAGGGCCCCTTTGAGAAGACGATCGCAGAGGCCGGACGAGTAAGGGTGGCGGCGACGGTGAGTCCGGCGATGCCCGAGCCAAAGATCGCCACCTCCGTCGTGATCGTCGGCAGCCCCTCGATCTCGAGTGGAACGACGAAACGGTCAAGTCTCACTAACGGATCCCTGGACTACTCACCCGTCAGCGAGGGGGTACCTACCGCGATCATCGCCTCCACCGCGGCGAGCGCCCTCTGACGGATGGATTCCTCGACGGTGATCTCGTAGGGAGAGTTCGGCCCCTCGAACTCGAGCGCTGCCACCAACTTCTCCGGCGTGATCATCTTCATGTATTGACAGACCGCGCGGGGATTCACCGCCTCAAAGGTCGCACGTGGGTTCGCCGCCTTCAGCTGGTGAATGATCCCTGTCTCAGTGGCGACGAGCACATGCCCATCACCTGCCGCGCGAGCAAGATCGACCATAGAACCGGTGGAGACGATATGAGTGCGCTCCGCGGGGAGCTCTCCTGCACCAAGGAGGTAGAGCGCGGCAGAGGTACAGCCGCACTCGGGATGGACCAAGAGCTGCGCTTCAGGCTGCTCTGCAAGACGCGTGCGCAGTGTCACCGGGGTAATCCCAGCGTGAACGTGGCACTCCCCCATCCAGAGTGCGATCTCACGACCGGTCTCACGCGCGACGTGCGAGCCAAGGAAGTAGTCAGGCAGGAAGAGGATCTCGCGTCCCTCCGGGATCGATCGTACGATCTCGACCGCGTTCGATGAGGTGCAGCAGAGGTCAACCTCCGCCTTCACGGCGGCACTCGTGTTCACATAGGCAACGACCACTGCGCCAGGGTGTTCTTCGCGCCAGGCTCTCACCTGCTCCGCGGTGACCGTATCGGCAAGGGAGCAGCCCGCAAGTGGATCAGGAATGAGCACCTGCTTTTTGGGAGAGAGGATCTTTGCCGTTTCGGCCATAAAGTGCACGCCACAGAAGACAATCACCTCAGCCTCACTCTCTGCGGCGATCCGCGAGAGAGCAAGCGAGTCACCAACATGGTCCGCGACGTCTTGGATCCATGGCACCTGATAGTTATGCGCGAGCACGATCGCATCTCTCTTCACCTTCAGATGACGCACTCGCTCGTCAAAGCTTGCGTAGTCCGAGAAACCGATCTGCTGAGAGGAGTCGATCATTGAGCACTTTCACGAAAGCGGACTGCCCGAGGGCGTAACTCCACATTAGCGCCTGACCACGTTTCAGCGGCTCATCGAGTGAACTCTCAAGATCGACAACCCTGCAGGTAGGAGGGGTGTGGCGAGCTACAGAAGCCGGAGCTGCTCCTGAGCTGAGGTGGTGCTCAGATAGCGGGCGCGATACCGGCCATCCGCATCGAACCGTTCAGCCTGTCGCTGTGGACTCAGACGACGATTGGGTCGAGTGTCATTCCCCGTACCTGCCATCCACTGCCAATTCCCCACGTTGCAGGCGACGTCCGCATCGCTCAGCCATCTGGCAAAATGCCGTGCGCCCTCGCTCCAGTGATGTCCCATGTCCTTTGTGAGATACGAGGCCACGACGAGACGTGCCCGGTTGTGCATGAAGCCCTCTTTAAGAAGTTGGCGCATCGCGGCGTCGACGAGATCCACACCGGTCTCCCCTCGGCGCCAGGCCGCTAACTCCGCATCATCGCGTCGCCAGGGAGTCGAGCGCTCTCGAAAATTCTCCCGTGTAATGCGTGGATTGCCCGAGAGCAACGCGTGGTAAAACTCGCGCCAACAGAGCTGTCGGATCGCCGCCTCGGCGCCGGCGTTTGCCAGCGCGGAGAGTTCCCATTCAAATAGAGCCGCGGAGAGCGTTCCAAAGTGAAGGTGTGCGCTGAGTAACGAAGTCCCCTCCTCTCCCAACTGGTTACTCGCAAGGAGGTACTGTTCGGCGCCTCCAGCGAGAAACCTCTGGAGGAGCATCAGCGCGACAGACTCGCCACCGGGCGCCCGACCGGGAGAAAAGGGTTCCTTGAAGAGTGGAGGAAACACCCTCTCGCCGATTGGGTCAGCTCCAGCACAGAGCTCATCGAACGTCGGGATCGTCCCCGCGTCGACTCCTGCGAGCGCGACAATCTCGCCTGGGGGTGAAAGGAGCTCCCGTCTTCGCGCCCGCTGCCAGGTGCGGTAATAAGGGGTAAAGATCTGATAGTGGGTGCCTCCGCCGGTGCGGAGGAGATCGGGATCGAGAATGGTAATCCCCGGAGAGAGCAAGAGCTCGCCTTCGATAGCCCGCACCACCTCCTCCAACCGAGAGGATCGCATTCGTGCGTAGGGTGTGCTGTCTCGACTCATACGGATCCGGGTGATCCCGTGTTGGATCATGAGACCCTGAGCGATGGCCACGGGATCCCCTCTCCGCACGATGAGCTCTGCGCCGAGTGCTCGCAGCGAGTAGCGCAGCTCGTGGAGGGAATCAAGAAGAAAGACGATCCGATTTGCACCTACCGAATCGGCACCGAGGATCCGCTCGTCAAGCACAAAGAGTGCGAGCACCTCACCGTCGAGTGCTGCGGCATGAAGCGCAGGGTGATCATGCACCCGGAGATCACGGGAGAACAGGAGCAGTGATCTCCCCTTCGGCGCCAGCACGCTCACCTCTCATCCCTCATCACATGGGCAATCGGGCGAGCACGAGGAGGGTCTCGCCAGAGAGCGCAGCCGTACATGACTCGAGGTTAGGCCACAGCGATCTCACTCGCGCGAAGGAACCCTCCAGAGTTTCCTCGAGGGCAGGCGTAAGGAGGGCGAGAAGGAATCTGGGAACTAAATGCGTCGTCGGGTCGACTCATCACTGACGCATAGGTTGCAACGTCAAGGGTACGACCCGCACCGCGCCGAAGTCTTCGCAGGCCAGCGGAGCGAGCTACACCGAGGAGGAGCACTCATGCCGGGAATGGGAGGTGCCACCGGCACGAGCAATGGTCTCTCCATCATCTCGGCTTTTCATACGGCTCTGATCCACCAGTGGCTGATTGTGTTGGGGATTCTCACTCTTCTCGTCATTGTCTGGAATGTCGTTCGCGCGCGTCAGCTTCAGCACCTCGCAGCGGGAGGGCCTGAGAGTTCGAGCACGCAGAGCCACCTGCGCGAACCACGCGGTCGCCAGCTTCTCCGGATCAGCTTTGGACTGCTCTGGCTGTTCGATGGCCTTTTGCAGCTGCAATCACAGATGCCGGTCTCGCTCGCGAACAACGTGACAGCTCCCGCCGCGCAGAGCTCGCCGAGCTGGGTTCGCCACCTCGTTAGTGTTGGCGTCGATCTTTGGAATCGGCATCCCGTCACCGCTGCTGCGGCGACGGTCTGGATTCAAGTCGGACTCGGACTTTGGCTGCTTGTTGCAGCGCGTGGCAGCTGGTCTCGACTGGGAGGCGCAGCCACAGCGGCCTGGGCTGTCGTCGTATGGATATTTGGAGAGGCATTTGGAGCGATCTTTGCACCGGGTCTTAGCTGGCTCTTTGGCGCTCCCGGAGCGGCGCTCTACTACTTTGCAGCAGGCGTTCTCATCGCCCTTCCCAACCGTCTCTGGGGGGGCGACCTCATTGGGCGGATCACCCTTCGTGGCCTCGGTCTCTTAGTCCTCGGCCTCGGCATCGTGCAGGCATGGCCCGGGCGAGGCTTCTGGCAGGGAGGAGCAACAGCAACACGGCCTGCCGGCGCGATCAGCGCGATGTCACGGATGATGGCTGGCACACCTCAGCCACGTCTCCTCAGATCCTCGATCCTCGAATTCGCGAATTTTGACGCGGCTCATGGCGTACTCGTCAATTTGGTAATCGTGCTGGTACTCCTTGTCACCGGACTCGCCCTCCTTGGCAGCTCGGTTCAGAGCGGGCGACTCCGAACCCTCCTTGGACACCTCCCACTCCTTCCGGTGCTGGTGCCCTTCCTCCTTGTTTCCTTAGCCGTATGGGTACTCGTTCAGGACTTCGGATTTCTCGGCGGAGTCGGTACCGATCCCAACTCCATGGTCCCGATGATTGCGCTGCTCTCGGGAGGATGCCTCGCACTGGCTCGACCAGGAGCAGCCGGCGTAACGGCACTCCCTCAACGGCTCTCACTTTCCCCAGGAGCCTTCGCACGACTCGTGAGTACTGATCCCATCGGTTCGCTTCGGGTGCTCTTTAGCGCGGGAGCGCTTGCCATCGTTGCGATCGGCGTTCTGCCGATGACACTCGCCTCATTCAACTCAATGGCAGACCCAATTGTCGCGCAATCCGTTGACGGCGCGCCACAGCCACTTGGCGGGCAGGCGGCGGGTTTCTCCCTGACCGATGCCAACGGGCACATCGTCTCGTTACATGACTTTGCCGGTAAGACCGTCGTCCTTACCTTCCTCGATCCGGTTTGCGTCTCCGACTGCCCGATCATCGCACAAGAGATTCGCCGCACTGACCTCCTCCTCGGAGCTGACGCAAAGCGGGTCGATTTTGTCGCGATCGATGCGAATCCGCTCTATCGATCTGCTGCCTATTCCAACGCTTTCTCCCTACAGGAGGGCCTCTCGGTGCTGTCGAACTGGAGTTTTCTCAGTGGCTCGCTCACTGCGCTGCAACAGGCCTGGGATCGCTACGGTATCCAGGTCATCTCCGTGGCAAACGGCTCCATGGTTGCGCACAGCGACCTTATCTATGTGATCGACTCAACTGGGAGGTCTCGCTATCTCCTCAACTCTGACCCGGGGGCGGGGACCGCAATCACGCAGAGTTCCTTTGAGGAAACGCTGCTTCAGACGATCCACGAGGTCCACTGAGATGCGCCCATCTCGCACCATCAGCCGTGTGAGCGGCGTCACTGGCATCCTGCTTCTCTCGTTCGCCACCGTTGCTCTCGCCCAAGGACGAGCCCCGAGTTCCTCGAACGTGACCACGGCAGCTGGCACCATTGGCTCGGTACCAGGGCCACTACCCTCCTCGATCGTGAGCGGCGGCGTGACCTATCTCACGCTTCCGATGGGTCATCTCCAGAGTCCGGCCAACACCTTCTGGCAACTTTTTTCCCAGAGCGGTGGACCGGGCACACTCCGTGACGAGACCACCGCACTTGCGGTCGCGACGAACGGCCCGATCATCCTCGCCTCGGTGCCGGCCAATCCGCCACTAGTAGCGATAGACCCTTCGAACGATCTTCGCTATAGCGCACTCCTTTCGCTCGCGAAGAGCTGGCAGCCAGTTGCGCCGGTGCTGTCCGCGGTCCGATCTCTTGCGCGCTCAGGATCATCCATCGCAGCGATCACCCTTCAGGGAGGAACAAGCTCATTTGCACTTTCCACAAACAGCACCTCCACCTTTTCCAACGTGATCAGCGTACGCAGTGGGGAGATCATTACCCCTCTCGGTGCACGCGCCAACTTTGGCAGCTGCAAGCCCCTCGCGCTCGTGGCCGTGAGCGCGCTCTCACCTCAGAGTTATGCCATCGGGGACGAGTGCACGGGCGTGGGATCCTCACCTATCGCGATCTATACGGCACATGGTTGGCACCTACCCCGCCTTCTTGAGGGTGCTGATGGACCGGGTTCTCTCCTCGCTCATCGCTACACGGTGCTCGCACTCATGACAACTGTCCTCGGCACCGAGGGCCTTGTCGAGTTCTCCACTGCAACGGGAGAGGTGGTCTCGCGCTTTTCCCTTACGGCAACTTCAATGACCGTTGGGAGGAGCGCACACCTCGCACCAGGGGCCACGGTCGCCGGACAGGGCACCCTCGCCGATGGATCGCTCTGGATTCTCACAAGATCTGACAACCACGAGGTGGGAACGATCTTCCGATCCAATGGGTCCGCGCTTACCACACCCGTGCTCGATGCCACCGAGGCCGCACTCGCTGAGGCGCCTACCGGTAGCATCGAGGCGGTGGAGGTGACGCGAGGTGGCAATGCAGTCGCCGAACTGACGCTCTCGTCTGCTGATCGATGGCAGCTCGCGCGCTCGATCTACCTCACAATCCCCTATGGCTCCTCCGGATGAGCAGGAGTGAGAGTGAGGGCACTACGCCCTCCCCGCAGAGTTTGAGATCTGACGATGGAACTCCGGAACTGGATCTGCGCTGTGCGCAAGTCCACGATGCCCTTTCCAGAGAGGGAGACCACGACGGCGAGACGGAGCGCCATCTCGCCGGCTGCGAGGCTTGTCGTAACTATGCGCAACTCCTCGACACCCTCCGCCGCTTCCGTACGAATGCAATGGGGGCGTCGCCGGAGGCGGATCTCGATGTACTTTCCGCGAGGGCGATCGAGGGAGCGAGGAAGCGCGCACGACACCGGCACCGCCAACAACACCGCGTCCAGCACCTCTCCCATCGGCTTCTCGGTGCGCTTGCGCCGCTCATCCTTTTCCTGAGCCTCCACGCCTCAGGTGCTCTTGGCAGCGCAATGCCACGGGTGACACCGATCAGCTCTCCCTGTGCGCGTCTCACCCATCTCTCCCCCTCCCACCCCTCACGAGAGATGCTTCCTCAAATTGGCGCACCGGGGCGGACCGTCAGAGGGCACCCCTCCGCGCATCCTCTGTCGACCACCACTACCTCCATCGCTGCGTTGCGGTGAGAGCGATCGTGGCAACACCAAAACGCGTGCGCGAGGGCTGTGCTCACCTCCTCGCCACCGACCCCGCCTTTCACGCGGTGATCACGGCGATCGGGCCGGTGCGCCTCGCGCCGACGGCCGTCGATCACTTCTCCTACCTGCTCCGCGCGATTATCTATCAGCAGCTCGCTGGCGCCGCGGCGGCCACCATTCACGGTCGCTTCGTCGCTCTCGTGGGCCCACAACCATCACCAAGGCAGATCCTTGCCCTCGCCGATGAGGAATATCGTGCGGTTGGCGTCTCGAGGAATAAACAGGCAGCGATCACCGACCTCGCGCGGCGCACCGCCGAGGGAGAGCTCACCCTCAACAAGGCTGCCATCGACCAGATGTGTGACGAGGAGATCGTCACGCTCCTCTGCCAGATACGGGGAGTCGGGCCGTGGACAGCACAGATGTTTCTCATGACTCAGCTGCGACGCATCGATATCTGGCCAAGCGGGGACCTCGGTGTCCGAAAGGGCTATGGCATCATCCACGACCGGGAGATGCCGAGCGCCAATGAACTAGCGCAGCTTGGCGAGTCGCTCGCACCCTACCGAACGCTCGCCGCGATCTACTGCTGGCGAGCGATCGATCTACGTACTGCATCGCGCTGACTCTCCTCCTCTCAATCGACCAAGAAAAGGCGGCGACGGTCGCCGGACTCCCCACCGTCAGGTCCTCCAGCCATTACCGTGGGAGGGATCGATTGCGAGAGATTTACAACGGGGAGGTAGGGGTGGCTATCAACAAGGACATCGCAGACCAGCTGGCGGAGTCTTGCCGAATTCTTGGTACCTGGGATATGACCCATGGT
>CAIMWD010000028.1 GCA_903845085.1 uncultured Acidimicrobiaceae bacterium | reverse complement strand
CTCCTCCTCCTCCTCCTCCTCCTCCGCCCCCTCTCCCCCGTCCTCCGCGAGGTCGTCACACGGTTGCCCTCGGAGCGAAGCCGCTCCAGTACCTGCTCGACTCCGACGGATGAACCGGCTCCAGAGGTGGTGCTCACGCTGTCAGTGTAGGGCGCGAGCAGGCCCTCGGTCATGCGTTGACGGCCTCTCGTGCTGCTCCTCACGAGACCCCGCTCACTAGGGTGTTTCCGTGTCCCTGCGCCCCTACCTCACACTTCGGATGCTGCGGCTCCATATTGCACTGATCGTGGTTGTCACTGCCTTTGCCCTCCTGGCCAACTGGCAGTTCCGTCGAGCGCTCTCTGGCAACGCTCTCTCGTGGGCCTATGCGATTGAATGGCCGCTGTTCATTGTCTATGCCTTCGTCCTCTGGCGACGTCTTATCTTCGACGAGCTCGGTCGTCCCCTGCCCCTGCGAAGAGCGCGACGTGGCGATGCGCCGTCATCGGAAGCTCGCACCCGTCGCGAGGAGCGACGGCTCACCCGAGCAGCAACCGAGGACCGTGAACGCGAGCGGTATAACCGCTACCTCGCCCAGCTCGCTCACGTGGAGCACGCAACCAGCGAGGGCAAAGAGGATGCCAAAGAGGCATCGGGGCCCATCGAGGGCTAGCTGAGCCTTCGCACCCGAACCGCCGTGCCATAGGCGCAGATCTCCGTCCACATTCCGCCCATCTCCGAGGTATCAAAGCGCATCGCGAGGATCGCATCCGCACCCTTGGCCACGGCCTCCTCCTCCATCCGTGCAACCACCTCATGTCGGCTCGCAGTGAGGTTCTTCGTCATCCCGCGCAGCTCACCACCGGCAAGCGACTTCAGCTGTGCACCGATCTGAGAGCCGACGTTACGACTCCTCACGGTGAGTCCGAAGACCTCGCCCAGCACCTCAATGACCTCATATCCAGGAAGATCGTTCATCGTGGAGATCAACATCGCTGCCAACCTTCGCCCTTTCGTCTCACGCCGTCACCGAATGTGTGGCGCTCATGCAGATGTACCGAGCCGCACCTCGCCACGCAACCGATCCAGAAAACGCTGTGGTTCGGCGAGGCTCATCCGAATATGCAATGTCGTCACGGGAAAGCCAAGCAACTTGGTGTTGAGCTTTTGATCAACATCGAATCCGACCAAGCCCTTGAAGGAACCATTGACGAGCCACGTTCCACGCCATCCGTGCACGCCGATGCCGCTCACCATCCCTGGCTCTGGCCGCGCGTTGTAGATGGCGCTGTAAGGAACATCAACGCGGAAGGCGTAGCTAAATCGGATCTCCAAAACATGCTCACGGAAGGTGACATGGGTCATCGCTGGCCCCAGACCCATAAGCGAGAGGAGAGGACGCATTATGCCGTAGCTAAAGGCAAAGACCTCGCTGTCTGCCATATCGCGCTCCCCAATTCCCTTCGTCTCACCCACACGATCACCGTCGTAGCGCCACTCGAGTGGCTGCGATCGCTCGCGCAGCCCACCCCGAGTGATCGGTGTGCACCAAAGGCTACCGCCCGCCGAACACAAAACACAAAACACCAAACACAGGCGACCTAGTCGATCACCCCATTCAGGCGCGCGAGCGCACTCGCTTGGAGCCACATCTTGTTGGCACGTGGTCCACTTGGACCATAATCATCCATGACGCGTTGACACTCCTCCGGGGTGAGGGGAAGTAGCGGTGCACCCAGCTGCGCGGCGTACAGCAGCGTTCGTGCGTTCTCCTCGAGGTCGAGGCAGTCACGCAGCAGCTCGCCGATGGAGCGGGCACAGACCACGGTGCCATGCGAACGTAAGAGACAGGCGTCTTGGTTACCCAGCGTCTTCGCAACCGCATCACCTTGTTCCGGTGAGGAGATGTGCGTCGGGTCTTGGTGTACCCGAAGTCCCTCGGGATACTTTGCGGCAAAGTGACGCATCGGCAGAAGTGGCATATCCACCATCGAAAAGACGGTGGAGAGCGTGGGATGACCGTGACAGACCATAGCGACGTCCTCACGCGCCCGATAGACGCCGAGGTGGATCTCGACCTCTCCCGGGGCCGGCCCCGCGCCATCAAGGAGATTCCCGTCGAGGTCAACGATGAGCATGTCCTTCGAGGAGAGGCCCGCGCGGCTCACATCGCGGGGCTGAATGATGACCTGGTCGGTGCCGGGGATCCGTGCGCTCAGGTGACCGCTGTAATCCAGCACGTTCTTAAACACAAGGAGTCGGGTGCAGGTAACGAGATCCTCGCGGAGCGTGGTAATGAGATCCTCGGCCATTGGAGATCCGTCCTTCTTTCGGGAGAGGGGCCCACGTGGGGTCATCGGTGTCGGTGCACGTCCTGTTTAGTGGATAGGTTCACCGCTGCGGGGGAAAACAGGTTACGTCGTGAACATTGATGATCTAAAGACATCCGCCGTGTCCTGGCCCGCCGCCACAGGTAATCGGCTCCGGGGGGAGGGCTCGAACCTCCAACTTCCGGATTCAAAGTCCGGCGTTCCGCCAATTGAACTACCCCGGAATGCAGTCGTGATGATGCGACCCGAGGGTGCATCGCTGTGCGACGCGCACCATGTTAGGTCCGGCGGCGACGGGCGTCGCGTCGTCTGGAGCTAGGCGTCGCGTCGCTGGAGGAGTGCGGCTCCCACTAACAGCGAGATAAGTGCGTAGACCGCAAGACAGATGAGTGACGCTCCCGCGCTAAACGCGTGGGGCCCCGGCGTCATTGAGACGATTGAGGTGCCCATGGAGGAGGGCATAAACCGACGAAGATCATTGGTCGCACTGGTTGGCAGCAGCGCAACGATAATCGGCAGCACCAGCACGATTCCGACATAGGCACTGACCGCAGCTGGGGTTGAGCGCAAGATGACGCCAAGACCAAGCGCAAACAGTCCGAGGAGGCAGAGGTAGAGGCCGCTACCCGCGACTGCACGAAGCGCCCCCGGGCTCGACAGCGTGGTCGAGGGAGCAGGATGCAAAAGCGCTTGACCGACGAGGTAAGAGACGAACGCGACGATCTCGCCGATTATGAGCGAAGAGACGGCAAAGACGACCACCTTCGCAAGGAGGAGCCGTGACCGCTTTGGCACCGCTGCGAGCGAGACGCGGATCGTTCCGGTTGCATACTCCGCAGTCATCACCATCGCCCCGAGAACACCGATGGCGAACTGTCCAAAGAATATGCCGATGAGACTCACCCGCGTAGGGTCAAAATTTATGTGGGAGGCGAAGTCTGTTGCATAGTGCGTGGATGTCAGGGAGCAAGCAAGCACACTGAGACCGACACCAAGGATAAGGAGCACCGCAAAGCTCCATTTGGTCGATCGAACCGATCGCAACTTGGTGAACTCGGAGGCGAGCACGTTTGACAGTGTGGCGCCGCCAGAGGTCGAAACCGGGGGACTCGTTGCGGTCGTCGTCATCGTGGTGTCCCTTCGGTACCGTGGTACTCCACGCTGCCCTCCGTGAGCTCCATGAAGACCTCCTCCAAAGAGGCGTTCATAGGCGAAAGTTCATGGAGTGCGATCTGCGAGCGAAAGGCAAGGTCGCCGATCGCCGACTCCACGATACCGAAGACGCTGATCGTGCCGTCCTCCTCGAGACTCACCCGGGCGCCCTCAGCGGTCAACGCCGCCGTCAGCTCCTCGAGCTTGGGCGTTCGCACGCGCACATAGCTCTGCTGGTTACTTTCGAGCAGCGAGGACATCGAGGTCTGTGTACTGAGACGGCCGCGACCTATCACCACGACATCCTGCGCCATCTGCGCCATCTCGGCCATCAGGTGGCTCGACACGAGCATTGTGCGCCCCTCCTTGGCGAGGCCAAGGAGCAGATTTCGTACCCACCGGATGCCCTCGGCATCGAGGCCATTGACCGGCTCATCAAAGAGCAGCACTCCGTGGTCACCGAGCAGCGCTGCCGCAATTCCTAGGCGCTGACCCATACCCAGCGAAAAACGCCCAGCGGGTTGATCGGCGACCTCCGAAAGTCCAACGATGTCGAGTACCTCGTCGACGCGGGCGCGCGCAATTTGGTTCGTCTGCGCCAGCATCCACAGGTGCAGTCGGGCGGTCCGACCCGGGTGGATCGCCCGCGCCTCGAGCAGCGCGCCAACCTCGCGAAGTGGCCAACGCAGATCGCGATAGTGCTGGCCGTTCACTGTGGCACTGCCTGAACTCGGTAGGTCGAGGCCCACGATCATCCGCATCGCCGTTGACTTGCCCGCGCCGTTCGGTCCGAGAAAGCCCGTGACGACGCCGGGATGCACCTCAAAGGAGAGGTCGTCTACGGCAACTTTGGCGCCGTAGCGCTTCGTGAGATTTTGTACCTCGATCAACGATGATCCCTTCATTCGAAGCCCAAGGCTCGCGATATCTGCCCACCCGCAACATCACCCTAGTTGCGCGCCATCGCGAAGTTCGATCAGCAAAAGACGACGCAGTGGTCGCGATGTGCAATGACCACTCACGAGGGTGGTTGCAATCCGCTAACCTCGACCGCGATATGGGATCACTTATTAAAAAACGCCGGAAGCGCATGCGCAAGAAGAAGCATAAGAAGATGCTGAAGCGCACACGCTGGCAACGTCGTTCGAAGTAGCGGAACTCCGTGCAATGGTGTCGCCCAGCGACACCATGATCACCCTCTCGAGGACCCGACAGTCTTCGCCGGCGTTACTAACGCCCGCTCCCCTCGTTCGCTCACTCGCTTGCGCATCCGTGCGACAAGCTCAGTTTGTGCATCTCGCTCACATTCAACAAACAGCGAGGAACCGCTGCCAGCGAGCACGACCGGAAGTTTGCTCTCCTGCGCAAAAAGATCGTGCCAGTCGACGAGGCGGGGCTCTACGGCGAACGCCGCTGCGGTGAGGTCATTTGGCGTTGTGGCCAACTCTCCCACCCCAATCTCATCGAAGGCTCGATAGACCGAGACCGTCGAGACCCCAAAATTGGGCGTCACGATGACAAAGTTTCGATCGACAAACGGCATCGGCTCGAGGATCTCGCCGACCCCCGTCACCAGCGCTCGACCTCCCGTAATGCAGAAGGGCACGTCGGCTCCGAGTTGTGCGCCAAGCGCCGGATCCTCGACGCCAAAGTGACGCAGAATCGCCGCCGCATCCGAAGATCCTCCTCCAAGGCCGGCACCTGCCGGTATCCGCTTCGTAAGCACGACCTTTGCCCGAGCGCCCGCCAGCGCAAGTGCCCGTGCCACGAGGTTTGAATCGTCGGTCGGCACCGAAAATCCGCTCTCCGATGCAGAATTTCCACCCGTCCACATGATCGCGTCGACGAGCGAAAGCCCCACCCCAGAGGAGATCTCGAGAGTGTCACAGAGATCAAGCGAGACCATCTCCGCCGAAATGAGGTGGTAGCCATCCTCGCGCACACCGGTCACGGTGAGCGTACGTGTCAGTTTGGCGTTGGCGTATTCGGTTGCGATCTCTTCCACTCTGCCAGTCTTCCCCATGCCTCGATCTCAATTGTTTCGGCCCGCTGTGTTGACGCGATCCCCGCGTAGGCAAAACCCTCCTCGGAGATGACCCCGGCAAGCGAACGACGCAACATCTTGCGACGCGTCAGAAAGCCGGCACGGATGAGCGCGGCAATATCTGCGTAGGGGGCGACTGCAGGATCGACCGCTGGGGTCGGGCGACGGGTGATCTCCACAAGGGAGGAGGCGACACGTGGCTTGGGAATGAAAACCTCTGCGGAGACATGACCGACAACCCGAGCAGTCGCAAAATAGGAACGACGCGCAGTTACTCCGGCGAAGGTCCGTGACCCCGGCGAGGCAGCAAGACGTTCCGCCACCTCCCGTTGCACCATCACGATCATCCGGGTCACGGCGGGAACCTGCTCCAGCAACGACATAACCAGCGGTGTCGCGACGTTATAGGGAAGGTTTGCCACCAACGTGTACCGATGGTCAGCGATCAGAATTTGATTGAGATCCAGCTCCAGTGCGTCGCCCTCAATGATGGTGACGGTGCCGGGGACGATCTCTCGCAGAACCGGGATGAGATAGCGATCAACCTCAATCGCTGTGACGTTGGCGCCCGTCGCAGCGAGTGCAAGTGTGAGCGAGCCAAGCCCTGCACCGATCTCGAGCACGTCGTCGCCAGCGCCGACACCGGCGAGTCGGGCGATCCGCTCGACGGTATTGGGGTCGGCGACAAAATTCTGACCAAGCGCCTTCGAGGGGCTGAGGCCGTGTGTCTCCAAGATTCGATGCAGCTCCGCCCGTCCGAGGCGATGCCCCTCGCTCATCGGGCAAGCTCGAACGCCTCAAGCGTGTTCGTTACCGTCTGTTCTGCGAATTCCACTACCTCGGCACCCCGCAGAGCAGCGATCGATGCTCCAACGAGCGCCACATAGGCCGGTTCGTTCGGCGAGCCTCGGTGAGGTACCGGCGCAAGATAGGGAGCATCGGTCTCGACGAGGAGCCTATCGCTCGGACACAACAGCGCCGCGGCGCGCAGCTCCTCTGCGTTTTTAAAGGTAACGATTCCCGAGAAGGAGAGATAGGCCCCAAGGTCAAGGCAGCGCCGAGCCTCCTCCGGTCCGCCAGTAAAGCAATGAATGATGACGCGTTCAGGGAGCTCTTCGGCAGTGAGGATCGCGAGGGTCTCCGACCACGCCTCTCGCGTGTGGATCACGAGCGTGAGACCGAGACGTCGCGCGAGTTCGATCTGGCCGACGAAAGTCTCGCGCTGGGCCTCCCGCGGGGCATAGTCATAGTGGAAATCGAGGCCGCATTCTCCGATGCCGATAATCTGGCCCGGCTCCTTGGGTCCCTCCTTTACGAGGGCGCCGGGCTGAGCGAGCAGCTCCTCTATCGCTGAGGTTCCCTCCTTCGCGTCATGGGGATGGATGCCAACGGTGGAGTAGAGAAGGGGTGTAATTCCCGTCGCACCTCGCCCGGAGGTGTACTCGGATGCAATTGCGATCGCCGCCTCGGAGGATTGCACCGTGGTGCCAACGAGAATGAGGCGGTCTACCTGTGCGTTCGACGCATGGACAAGGAGCTTCGGCACTTCGTCGAGGTCGTGCAGGTGGCAGTGGCTGTCGATCCAATGTGGCGCCGGAGACGGGTTCATCCCTGAGCCTTTCGACGGGGAAAGAGCGGCTCGCCCCTGATGACCGAGCAACCACCCGGATAGCCACCCCAGGCAAGCTCGCCACCGGCGAGTGCTCCGCGACCGGGTGCGTCAGGGCGCCCCTCGAGCCCAATCCGCGAGAAGATCTCGGCCGCGGTCTCTGGCATCGCCGGTGCAGCAAGGATCGCGACGATACGCAGGACCTCGAGGGCGTCACCGAGAACGGCATCGACCTCAGGACCGGGATCATGGCGCCAGGGCTCCGCGATCTCGAGTGCCGCGTTCGTCTCGCGCACGAGGCGCCATGTTGCCTCGAGTGCCTCTTGGGGAGCTGCCCGCTGCCACGCTCGACGGACCTCAGCGATGACCTCGCCGGAGATCGTCGCCATTGCGGTCGCCGAGGCATCGCGAGGAGCAGGACCTATCCCTCCACACTTCGAGGAGACCACGGTAGAGACTCGGCTGAGGAGGTTGCCCAGGTTATTGGCAAGGTCAGCGTTATAGCGCCCGATGAGCCCCTCAAAGGTGAAGTCTCCATCGTTACCGAGGGTGACATCGCGCAATAGGTGATAGCGGAGAGCCTCGACGCCTACCTCTTCGGCGAGCGCAACCGGCTCGATCTGATTCGCGCGAGTCTTTGACATCTTCTCGCCACCAACGAGAAGCCAACCATGGGCCACGATCTGTTGAGGCGGCAAGATGCCTGCGGCCATACACATCGCCGGCCACCAGACCGCGTGGAAACGAAGGATGTCCTTGCCGACGAGATGGTGCACACCTGGCCACATTCGCGCAAAGAGCTCGGCATCACTTCCATAGCCAGCCACAGTGGCGTAGTTAATGAGTGCGTCGTACCAGACGTAGACGACGTGCTCCTCATCCCAAGGCACACGGATCCCCCAGTCGAAGGAGGTTCGTGTGACGGAGATATCACGGAGTCCCTGACGGATGAACCCCAGTGCCTCATTGCGCCGCGACTCGGGCAGCACTACCTCCGGGTTCGCCTCGTACCACTCAAGGAGCCGATCGGTGAACTGTGAGAGCGCAAAGAAATAATTCTCCTCAACGATCCACTCCACGGGACGTTGATGGGTCGGACAGAGTCGATCCCCCTCAAGCTCCTCCTCGGAGTAGTAGGTCTCGCACGATACGCAGTACCAACCGGCCCATTCACCCTTGTAGATATACCCGTTGTCGTAGATCGCCTGCATGAACTGTTGCACGGAACGGCGATGTCGCTCCTGAGTAGTACGGATGAAATCATCATTGGTGATCTCGAGTGCACTCCACGCGTCAACGAACCACGCGCTCGCCTCATCCGCCCAGGCGATCGGGCTCTTCCCTCGCTCCTCAGCAGCGCGAGCAATCTTCAGGCCGTGCTCATCGGTTCCGGTAAGGAGAAAGGTCTCATCGCCAATTATCCGGTGCCAGCGCGCAAAGGCGTCGGCGACAACTGTGGTGTAGGCCGTCCCTAGGTGGGGCCGGTCGTTGACGTAATAGATCGGCGTCGTCTGGTAGAAGAAATCGGCCATCGTCGTAGGTTACCGACCCAGAGGCGTTGCCATCGTCGGGGTGACTGATTTGGTCGATCCCATCGGGGATCGAGATCTATGCCCAACCACCCTCGATATCTAACGCCGCCTGGTAGGCAACGCGATGGCGGACCTTGAGCAGCAACTCGACGGCGCTCACCGCATCGCGCCGAGCGAGACCGGCGGTCTTGAGGAGTTGCAGTGCAGCGATGACGTCGGTGCCCTCGGGCGGGACCATGGCCGGGTTTGGTCCGAGAACGAGGACGTGCTCACCGCGCTCGACCGACTCCTCGCGCGCCAACGACTCACCGAGCGTGCCGCGCCAGAGTTCTTCGTGCAGCTTCGTGAGCTCGCGGGCGATGACGACTGTACGCGTTGGCCCGCAGAGTGCCTCGAGTTCAGCCAGGGTGCGTCGCACTCTCACTGGAGACTCGTAGACGATGGTCGTCACCTCCGACCCAGCGATCCGCTGGAGGCGCCTGTGACGCTCACCACCTCGGCGCGGGAGAAAACCTTCAAAGGTAAATCGATCCGTCGGGAGCCCACTCACGACGAGGGCAGCTATCACCGCAGAGGGTCCCGGCACCGTCGTGACCTCACCTCCCGCTGCGATCACCGAAGCAACCAGATGCGCCCCGGGATCCGAGATCGCCGGAGTTCCCGCATCGCTGATAAGCGCGATGAGCTCGCCGCGCCCGATCCGCTCGACTATCTCTCGCGCACGCTCCCCCTCATTGTGCTCATGAAGGGAGAGGAGGCGCCGTGCGTGGATATTGAGCCGCTTTAACAAGCGGCCGCTGTGTCGCGTGTCCTCACAGCAGATCACCGCCGCATGGGAGAGCACCTCGATGGCTCGGGAACTGATGTCACCCATATTGCCGATCGGCGTGGCGACGACGACGAGCGCGCCACCGCGGGGCAGCCCACCAGCGCCGTCAAGCCAGGGGTCCTCCGTTGTTACTGCATCTGTGCCGCTGTTGCTCATGGCCTCCACGCCGTATTCACCATCACCTCGGCCGTTAGATCCGCTCTGCCCCTCTTCCGTCATGGTCGGACCACTAGCCGATCTCCCTCCGAAAGGTTCCACCGTTGACCGGCGCCACGTTCGCCACAGAGCACCATTCCGCGTGGTCGCAGCACCCCGATTGGCATAAATGGCCGCAGGGAACTCACGCAGAGAACTCTTCCCGTGGCATCGAGAAAACAGAGGTCGGCGCCTCTTGGACCCGCGATCCCCAGAAAGGGTCCACGTAGCTGTTGTGCGCCAATTGGATGTCCGAGGGGAAGCCGGAGAATGTGTCCGTGCCGAGGTTCCTCACAGCTGGCGAGCACCTCGCCGTCGCGCAGCAGCCACGCCACTCTCGGACCTCCCTCTCTCCTCCTCGACGTTACTCAGCGCGCCCGCGTCAGATGCGCCGACCCGTGAATCAACGAGACCGAGTGAGATGCCCTGTGCGGTCGTCCATCCCCAACATCCGGCTTCGTAAATCAATCCACTTTTTCACGGCTATATTCGTAGCCCTATGTCGAAGCGAACCACGAAGCGCAAGCTCAGCAAGAAAAAGAAGGCAAACCACGGCAAGAAGCCGAACTGCGGTCGCGGTTAGCTCTTCTCCGGCGCGCTTCGCGCCGCCGCTGTTTGCTCAACACACATCTAGTACAACACTCCACGTGATCATCGGAACTCCCGCGATGATCACGTGGCGGATCTGTCGATCGACTCGCCAACTGGCTCTGCGACCGTGTGGTGATTGAGGTGACCTCGGAGCGATGATGATCGAGCGCAGATGTCGCTCAATCATTTCGTCGAGGAGACCGTCGCGAGTGTCGCGAGTGACACCAGTGGTCGAGCCCCGACGTGCGAGATGATCTCTGCAGCACAGATCGCACCTCGCGTCGCACACTCGCCGAGCGTCAATCCCGAGATCACCCCGTGCAGCATCCCTGCGGCGAAGAGGTCACCCGCCCCCGTCACGTCAACCACGCGCGGCACCGAGATCGCCGGCACACTGACAAGTTCGTCTCTCGAGGCGATGGTGGCGCCATCTGCCGAACGGGTAACAGCGACCACGAGCTCCCCCTGTTGCGCTGCTCGTACCGCCCCCTCAACGCTTGACTCACCCGTGAGGGCGCGAATCTCATCTTGATTCGAGAACAAAAGATCGAGCTCTGGTAGCAGTGCGAAGATCGTGCCGTAATGGCGTTCGACGACGAAGGGATCAGCGAGACCGAGCGCAAGCGCAGTGCCATGGCGTTTTGCGTACTCCACAAGACGCTCGACCACCCTTGAGGCATCGGGAAAATCGAAGAGATAACCATCGAAGTAGCAGATGCGCGCCGAAGCAACATGCGCTTCGCTGATGTCTTCGGCGCGCAATTGCCCCGAAACACCGAGGTGCGTCGCCATAGTGCGTTCCTCGTCAGGTGTGATCATGACGTAGCAGGCGCCAGTCGCGGCATCGGTCGGACCAGGGTCAATCACGCTCAGCAGCGGCTCTACCCCGCTCTCCGCAAGATCGCCTCCGTATCGCATGCCAAAGGCGTCTGGAGCGACAGCCCCCACGAAGGCAGAACGTCCACCGAGCGAGGCAACACCAACCACCGTATTTGCGACGGTGCCGCCAGAGACGATGGTTCCCTGGCCGAGCTCTGCTCGCGCACGTGCTGCCAGCTCATCTTGGATGAGTGTCATGGTGCCGGCAGAGAGTCCGAGAGCTGCGACGAGCTCGAGGGAGGCAAAGGAGAGATGATCGACGAGTGCGGTGCCCACGCCGAGCACGTCGAGCCGACGATCACCGGAGTGGAGGATGGCTGCCTGCAGGGAGGTTGTCATGAGCCACGACGATAACCGGCGCGCCCCATCATGGGGTGACCAGAGCGAGGATCCGCCCGAAGTGCGGCCTCTCACTAAGTTAGAGGGATGACGACCGCTCCCCTCAACACCGACTACCGGCTCCCCCGATCGGTACGGCCGATCCGCTACAACCTCTTTCTCTCACCGGATCTGGAGAGTGCAACATTTCATGGGGAGGAGACGATCGACCTCGAGGTGAGTGAGTCGACACACGACATCATCATGAACGCCATCGAGCTCGATATCACTCGCGCGAGTGTGCGGCGCGCGGGTAGCACCGAGATCACCGACCTAACTATTTCACTAGACCCGACCTTGGAGCGTGTCACCTTTACCGCGGCTGGCGCCATTGAGCCAGGTGCCGTTCAGATCGACATTGCATTCAATGGCACGCTCAATGACAAGCTGCACGGCTTCTACCGATCGACCTTTACCGACGACGACGGCGTCGTTCACACGATCGCTACGACCCAGTTTGAGGAGACCGATGCTCGTCGTGCCTTCCCCTGCTTCGATGAGCCAGATCGCAAGGCACGATTTTCCGTCACCCTGGAGGTCGCCGAATCGATGGCGGCGATCTCAAATGGGCCCGAGCTCTCCTCGTCACCCGTTGGAGAGGGCCGCCGAAGGGTCACCTTCGGCGAGACAATTGAGATGTCCACCTATCTAGTCGCCTTCGTGGTGGGGCCGCTTGTCGCCACAGACCCCGTGGATGCAGCGGGAACCCCCGTACGGGTCTACACCGTTCCCGGCAAACTGCATCTCGCTCGCCACGCACTCGAGGCCGGCGTACATGCGCTCTCGTTCTTCACCGAATACTTCGATATCGCCTATCCCGCGGAGAAGCTGGACCTTCTCGCGCTGCCAGACTTCGCCGCAGGAGCGATGGAGAACCTTGGCTGTGTGACCTTCCGCGAGGCGATCCTTCTGGCAGATCCTGATAACGCCTCACGGAGTGAGCTTGAGCGACTCGCTGAGGTCGTTGAACATGAGATCGCGCATATGTGGTTCGGTGATCTGGTCACGATGCGCTGGTGGAATGGCATATGGCTGAACGAGGCCTTTGCCACCTTCATGGCGCTCTGCGCCCAAGATGATTATCACCCTGACTGGGAGTCCTTCGTCTCCTTCAGTCGCTCAAAGGCTGCCGCATTTCAGGTCGATTCGCTACACGCCACACGGCCTATCGAGATCGAGGTCAACCACCCCGACGAGGCGGCAGCGATGTTTGATGTCCTCACCTATGAGAAGGGCGCGAGCGTTCTTTGGATGATCGAGCAGTTTCTCGGTCGCGAGCGATTTCGCTCCGGGGTGCGGCGATATCTGCGTGCCCACCTCTATGGCAATACCGAGACCGGCGATCTGTGGGATGCGATCGAGGCAGAGGCCGGCGATGTGCCGATCCGCGCGATCATGGATTCGTGGATCTTTCAAGGTGGCTTTCCCCTGGTTGTGGCGACTCAAGAGGGTGCACAGCTCACCCTTGCCCAGCGACCCTTCTCCTATCTGCCACGGGCATCGCGGCCGGACTCAAAGATCGGGAGCAGCTGGCTTATTCCAATCGCGATGCGCGCGATCGACGCCACCGATGAACGGCGGCTCGTACTCGGCAGCGAGCCAGCTTCGGTCACGGTCACTGCGGCACCGGTACTTGCAAACGCCGGTGGCACTGGCTTTTATCGCGTGCTCTATGACGATGCCACCTACGCCACAATTCTGACCCGCCTCGTTGAACTCACCGCAGTCGAGCGGTTTGGCTTCATCGCCGACACCTGGGCGCTCATCGTGGCGGGAGCAAGCGACCTCGGGCGCCTCTACGAACTCGCGGAGGCGATGGCTGAGGAGCGTGACCCACACGTCTGGTCGATCCTTATCGGCGCCATCGGACTCCTCGATCTCACCGCGAGAGATCTTGAGCGTGACAGCATCGCCAATTTCACCGAGGCCCTCCTCCTTCCACTGTTCGACGAGATCGGCTGGGAGCCACGCTCAGACGATGACGAGCAGACTCCCCTCCTTCGCTCCTCGCTCATCGCGATCCTTGGCACTATCGGACGGAACGAATCGGTACGGACCCGTTGTCATGAGCTCTTTGTCGAAGATCATGAGGGCGTAGCCGCGCTCGACGCAGATCTCACGACCGCCGTTCTCACCGTCGTTTCCCAGGGGGCCGGGGAGACCGAGTTTGCGATGATCCTCGATCGCTTTCGCGCGCCTCGCAACCCCAATGATCAACTCCGCCACCTCAATGCATTCGCACAATTTGCTCATCCCGACCTGATCTCCCGGGTACACGAGATGACGCTGGGCGAGATCCGCTCGCAGGACGCGCCCTATCTGTTGGCTGCAATGTTACGCAACCGAGCCGCAGGCGCAGCTACCTGGCGCTTTATTACCGCACACTTTGAGGAGATGGTGGAACGATTCCCTGGCAATTCAATCCATCGAATGCTCGATGGCGTCAGCTCACTTGCACAACTCGATAGCACTGGCGCAGCAAGTCTGGCCGACGAGGTTCTCCATTTTTGTGATGCGCATGTCACCGGTGCGCGCCGCTCGCTGGTGGAGCAGAGCCTTGAGCGACTGGCGATCAATGTGGGCTTCGCCACTCGCCTCGCCGCTCGCTAGCGAGAAGTTCCTCTGGCAATACTCACTTTGCTGGGAGTACGCGCACCAACGAGCTGCGCTTACTGAGTCGACCAAAGCCAGCGCGGTTCTTTGCGCTCACCGCAAATCGATAGGAGAGTCCCGGGGTGAGGTGGGTGATCACGCAGTGCCTCGACCCATTTGTGCGACAGCTCTTCCCACCGGGATAGGCGCGAACGCGATAGCCACTAATTGGTGCGCCACCGTCGGTCGCGGGTCGATGCCAGCTCACGCGAACGGCGCCGATCGCAGCGGTAACACCAAGGTGCGTCGGAGCGCCTGGGCTGTGCACGGCGAGCGTCGTTGTTGTGGGAGCGGAGGCGGCGAGCGTCGTTGTTGTGGGAGCGGAGGCGGCGAGCGTCGTCGTTGGAGTAGCGCTCGCCGCAAAGGTGAAGCTGATCTGACCGGCTCCGGCGGTAGCGGAGGTGGTGATCGTGGTCGGTGCTCCTGCGGCGACCGCCGAGGCGCTCACGAAACTTGAACCAGCTCCTCCCGCGCCACTGAGCGACGTACCGGTCGAGGCGCCGCCACCGCCACCGCCGTAGTACCCACCGCCGCCGCCGCAGCCACCGGACCCGAGAGGTGAGTTGCCAAATCCGCCGACTCCTCCGAGGAGCGCTGTTCCCGTACCGGGAACAAAAAAATTTGTCTCCAAGGAACCGTTCGTTCCACCGGCGCCACCAGCGCTTGAGGTCGCGCCACCTCCACCGCTGCCGTAAAGCGAGGTTCCAGCCCCCGCTCCGGCACCCGGTGT
>CAIMWD010000027.1 GCA_903845085.1 uncultured Acidimicrobiaceae bacterium | reverse complement strand
GCTGTGTGTATCACGGCTGGAAGTTCGACACTCAGGGCGCCTGTGTGGATATGCCCTCGGAGCCTCCCTTTTCAAAGTTCCGTCTCCGCGTCGCGATCAAGGCATATCCGACCTACGAGAAGGGCGGCATCATCTGGACCTACATGGGCCCAACACCAGAGATGCCCGCACCGCCAAACTATGAGTGGCTCCGCGCACCCGAGGGCAAGCACTCGCGCGCCTCGAAGACCGGGGAGCACGCCAACTGGCTGCAGTGCCTCGAGGGTGGCATCGACACCGCTCACTCCTCCTTCGCACACAACAACGACATCACCAACAAGCATGCACTCCGTACGCTCGACACTCACCCCACCCTTGAGGTGGATCGAGAGGACTATGGCTTCCGCTACGGCTCCATCCGCAACATCAGCGAGGAGCAGAGCTACGTCCGCGTCTATCAGTTCCACATGCCGAACCAGCAGGCGCGCGCGTTCTTCTTCAATTTCGACGGTGAGATGAATGCACTGCCCTCGCTGGACGGCCACATCTGGGTCCCGATCGATGACGAGAACACCTTCGTCTACAACTGGAAGTACACCGCCTCTGACGAGCATGAGATCTCCGATGAGGCCTGGCACGACTTTGAGCACTTCACTGGTCGTGCAAGGGAGGACATGATCCCGGGGTCGTACTGGCTGAAGCAGAACCCCTACAACGACTACCTCATCGACCGAGAGGTGCAGCGCACGAAGACCTTCACCGGTATCGCTGGTCTCAACACTCAGGACTTTGCGCTGCAAGAGGGAATGGGTTCCATCGTGCGTCGCGATCTCGAGGCGCTTGGCTCCACCGACCGCGCCATTCAGGCCTGCCGCGAGATGCTGCTCGAGGCCACTGATGATGTTGCCGCGGGAAGGTCACCCAAGGGAACCGACCCGGCTACCTATGAGCGCGTCCGCGCTGGCGAGATCGTCACCCCTCGTGGCGTGCCGTGGCGTGACGCGACCAAGGACATCCTCGAGACCGTCTGGTAGTCATCGTCGCTGAAAAAAGTACGTAGAGCGCCCACCGCATACGCGGTGGGCGCTTTTTTTCGCTATTTCGCGGTGGATCCCGAGAGTATTAATTCCACCAGTAGGCCGTTGCGATCACAAGGTAGAGGCCGACGAGCGCGACACCCTCGAGCCAGGTGGATTCGCCATCGAAGACGATCACCACCGCGACGACGACTGCCAGTGCAAAGACCGCAAACAGCATGGTCGGCAGCACCAGTGTGAGGGGATGAGGGCCGATGACGTTCGAGAGCAAAACGAGCGCGGGGATCAATCCCAACGCGATCTGTACCGGGCTCTGCAAGATAACCGCGAGCGAGTAATCGGGCCGATTCTCGAGCGCCAGCTTCACCCCGACAAAGTTCTCAATGGCGCTTCCGGCGATCGCAACGATGACGAGACCAGCGAAGTTGGGGGCGATATTGAGTGAATGCATCGCCTGTGTGAGCGATGCGATGAACCAGTCGGAGGCAAAGAGCGCAGCGACACTCGTTGCCGAGAGAACCAACATCACCAGCGAGATCGACCAACAAGGACCAGCGAGGAGACCGGGAGCACCCTCACCCTTATGCGAGAGCGATCCCGGTATCGAGAGGAGAAAGACCAGCAGTGCGATTACCGCTGCAATGTTTGACATCGCCACTACATGATGCCCTCCGGAGGTTCCCAGGTGTGAGGAGAGCGTCGGGATCATGATGATCGCCGCGGAGAGCACAAGCAACATCAGCGTGGTCCGCGGTGCAGCGGTCGAGAAGTGCTGCGGGCCGTTCCTCAGACCGCCGGCGATGAACGAGATGCCGAGCACGAGCACGGTATTCGCGAGGATCGAGCCGATTAGTGCCGATTGCACGACGCCAACGAGGCCCGCCCGGAGCGCAAAGATGCCGATGAACAGCTCCGGCAAATTTGCGAGTGCGCTCTGTAAGAAACCGGTCGCACCCGAGCCAAGTCGATCACCCAGGTGATCCACACTTCGTCCGACGAGCGCCGCGAGGACGGCGATGGTGAGGGCGCTGACCGTGAAACGGGCGATCTCACTGTGCCACCGGTATTCAGCGGTCGCATCGGCCCCGAAGGCCACCGCAGTGACGCCGATGAGGAGGAGATCAGTTCGTGAGAGCATCCGCCATTTAGACAGGGCCAAGTTCTCTCCCGGGAACGTGCACCTCGGCGCGAAGGTGTCCAAAGAGATCGATGAGACGCTCGCTGATCTCGCTCGGCAGTGGGCCGCGATTGAGCGCCGAGATGTTCTCCTCGAGGTGATCGACGTTGCCTGTCCCGATAAGTACGACGTGCACTCCCGGCTCATGCGCAGCAAAGCGATAGGAGGCCTCCGTAAGGGTGACCTCGCGATCATCCCCGCGGAGAAAATCAAGGGGATCCTCACGATTGATAATCCCCTCCGCGAGTTCGCCAGCCGCGATAAGACGGTCGATCTCCTCTCTCAGGAGCTCGGGTTGGCTGAACTGACTGCGCGCAGAGGCCATGATCTCTATTCCCACGCCGTTGGCGATGGCAAGGGGAAGAACTCGGGCACGCGCGCTCTGGTTAAAGAGGTTGAAGCTCACCATGGCGACGTTCCAGCGTGGATCGAGGAGCGCGCGCTGCAACATGGTGTGATCTACATCGCCACCGCTGCTCTCCGAGAGCGCGAGGTAGCGAATCTTTCCCGCGTCGCGGAGCCCCTCCAGCACGGGTACGAGTACCTCAAGCGCATGGTCGAGCGAACGATTAGAGACACGATGAAGGTGGTACACATCGAGGTGATCGGTCTGCAACTTGCGGAGCGAAAGTTCAAGCGCGGCGGTGAGCTCCTCGGCGGTGACGAGGCTCCCGTTCGGATGAACCGGCCCCGTCTTGGAGGAGAGCACGACCTCATCTCGGTGGCCAACAAGTGCTCGACCTAGCACCGCCTCATTCGCGTAGTTCTCCGCGGTGTCGAAGTAGTTCACGCCGAGTTCGCGGGCGCGGTGCACGAGCGCAATCGCCTGGTCCTCAGAGTTTCCGTAGGCGAGACCGAGACGGCTCGCACCTCCCGTACCGAGGCCAACGGTGCTGACCATGAGCTCGGTGTCGCCAAAGCGTCGAAAGTCCATGTGACCGAGCATATGGTGCGAGCGTGCGCGGAGTTGGTTTGTCGACCGCACTCAGCTCTTCGGTGGATCACCATTGGGGTAGATCGCCGCCTTGACGACGGAAAAGTTCGCCATGGCCGACATGGCCTCATTTACCCCATCGAGGCCATAGCGTGCGGAGATCATCTCCTCAAAGGGATACTCATCTGCGCGCGAGGAGAGAAAATCGATGGCTTGCAGCCAGTGCCGCGGCTCCCCGGAGCGAACGGTGTACATCGTCATCTCACCGGGAAGCGCGGGAACGGAGATCTCAGCTCTGCCGCCAACGCCCACGCTCACAAAGCGCCCACCGTCGCGCAACATTGCGAGCCCCTCGGGTACTGCCGCATTCGTCGCGGCCTGAATGACCACATCTGCGCCACGACCCGCAGTGAAGTCACGGATCCAGGCGATCCGGTCCTCTACCGCGGACACCTCGCCGATATCGAGTGTTGCATCGACCCCCATGCGCGCAGCCATCTCCAGTCGTCCTGCAGGCGCACCGGTAACTAGCACCTGTTTGGCCCCCTGCGAGCGGGCGACGGCCCCCCGGCACACGATCACCGCTGAGCCTAACTTGCGACCGCAGGCGTGCGGAGAACTCAGATCCGCCGGCTTTCGATCGAGAGTGGTCACGATGCTTAGATGATCGAAGTAGTTTCTACCTGTGGCAAAGATCTTCGTCGACCGCGAACCCCTGCGCCGCTACCCCGAGTTTCGGCGGCTCTGGATAAGTCAAGGTATCTCTTCGATCGGCAGTCAACTCGCCATCGTCACGCTCGCCGTGCAGATCTATGAGCTGACCCATTCAACGATCGACGTAGGGCTCATCAGCCTTGTCCAACTACTCCCCGCGCTCTTCGGCTCGCTCGTTGGTGGGTCCATCGCCGACGCGATGGACCGGCGTCGGCTTCTTATGATCACCGGCTCATGCGCGATGGTTGTCGCCGCTCTTCTTGCAATCAATGCGATGGGACGTCACCCGCTTCTCTGGGTGATCTATCTGCTCGCTGCACTCGCTGCCGTCATCCAATCGATCGATTCACCCGCTCGCACCTCGCTCCTCATGTCGATTGTCGATCGCGAGCTCCTCGTCTCGGCTAATGCGCTTCGCGGTGTGCTCGGCCAGTTCGCCCAGGTCGTGGGTCCCTCCGTCGGGGGAATACTTATCGCGCTCTTTCACGTCGCGCCCGTCTACTGGATCAACGTTGCAAGCTTTCTCGCGGTCATCATCGCAGTTAGCACTATCTCGCCACACGAACCAAAGGGCGGTGCCACCCGTTTCGGACTGCGCTCCATCGCAGAGGGAATCTCCTTTCTCAAGGGGCGACCGGTACTGCAGTCGTGCTTCCTCGCCGATCTAAACGCGAATATCCTCGGTATGCCCACCTCCCTCTTCCCCGCGCTTGCCACGGTGCAATTTCACGGCGGATCACGGACGATCGGCCTCTTATATGCCGCTCCGGGAATTGGCTCCGTCATCGGCTCGACCCTCTCTGGCTGGACACTCAACGTCCGACGGCCGGGGCGCGCCGTCATCGCCTGCATCACTGTCTGGGGACTGGCACTCGCCGGATTCGGACTCGTTCATGCGCTCGTCGGCGCGATCGTGCTGTTAGCGATCGCTGGCTTTGCTGATCAGATCTCCGCGATCTTTCGTGGATCGATCATTCAGTCGGAGGCGCCTGATCGGCTCCGTGGACGGATCTCCGCGATCCAACAGGCCAGCAACCAGGCTGGACCACGGCTTGGGAATGCGGAGGCTGGTTTTGTCGCGGGAATATTCAGTCCGGAGATCTCCGTAGTCTCGGGAGGGCTCGGAGCAGTGATCGGCATCATGATGATCGCGCTGTCGATGCGCGGGCTCGCACGCTATGAACTGCGTCGCGGTGAGGTGGCGCATGAGATCGTCGATCCGGAGTCAGCCTCGAGGGCTGAGGGTTCATCAGCTCCCTGATGCATCGTCATCACGCCCGACATCGCTGGCACCTCACTGCTTACCAGCGATCGGCGGGGATGACCTCCCAGCGATCGAGTACCACGCGAAAGAGAAAAAGTGCAACGTCGCGAACGCTAGGTTCAATCGGATGGTCGAGCGTGGCATCTAAATCGTCGGCACTGAACCAACGCAGTAACGACGACTCGCCCTCACCAACTGCAAAGCGTGGCTCCTGGCTGGTGACAAACGCCCAACTTGCATCGGAGTGCCAATGATCGAGACCGATCTGGTGGGTGTTGTAACACAGCGGCACCGGATGCAATATTCCTGAGGCGAGTGAGGTGATGCGCTCCTTTGGCTGGAGGAGGCCCAGTTGGTCGAGGCAGTAACCCGACTCCTCGCGCAGCTCGTGCTCTACCGCCTGCCAGGGATTCTCGGTGAGTTCGATGTGACCGCCGAACTGAAGATAACGGCCCAAGGACTTATGCAGATGGAGAAGGATCCGCGGCTCCGTCCCATCGGTGCGCATGAGGTAGGCGCTGACGGTGTGATCGTGCTCGCCAATCCCGACATGGAGATGCGCCATCGTTACCCCAACCCTCTCGAAGCCTTTGCGTGGCGACGATCACCATGCGCCCCCGGAATGAGAGGGAGCAGGGAAACTCTAACGAGATCATCGCCGATCGGCCTACGCTGTATTAGTCCCCCCCTGTACCGACGTCACCGAGTGGCGGCGGTCGACGCGCTCACCCTGTGCCCGCTGTTGCCGGCGATCTCGGTGAGGTGCCCCACCAGAGAGCGAGCAAGATGTCAACCCCCGAGCATGCGACTACCACGCCGATCGTCGATGAGCGTTCGATACGACTGACCTTCATCGTGCTCACCATCGCCGTCGGCTCCTATGCGATGTTGCAGTCACTCGTTGTGCCGGTTCTCTCGACGATTCAGACGAACCTTCACACCTCACAGAACACCGTTACCTGGGTTCTCACCTCCTATCTGCTCTCCGCCTCTATCTGCACACCGATACTTGGTCGCGTTGGTGACATGTTTGGAAAGAAGCGCGTCTTTGTCATCTCACTCGCCGCTTTGGCGTTCGGCTCACTTCTGGCGGGACTGGCAAGTTCGATCGGTCTGATGATCGTGGCGCGAGCGATTCAAGGGGTTGGCGGCGCCGTACTTCCCCTCACCTTTGGCATCATCCGTGACGAGTTCCCCAAGGAGCGCGTGATGGGAGCGGTCGGATCCGTCGCTGCACTCATCGCGGTCGGTGGTGGTCTTGGCATCGTGCTTGCGGGACCCATCGTGAACGGCCTCGGCTATCACTGGCTCTATTGGCTCCCCCTCATTGTCGTCTCGGTCGCGATGATCGCCGCCATCTTGTTCATCAAGGAATCACCAGAGACTCGGCCGGGATCGATCAGCTGGTCCGCCGCGATCCTCCTCTCCGGTTGGCTCGTCGCGCTCCTCGTCGCCGTCAGCGAGGCCTCGATCTGGGGCTGGGGATCGACGCGCATACTTGGACTTCTCGCTCTCGCAATCGTCCTGGCCATCGGATGGTTCATCACCGAACTGCGCGTCGCCCACCCACTGATCGACATGCGCATGATGCGGACGCCGGCGGTGTGGACGACCAATCTCGTCGCGTTGCTCTTTGGCGTTGGAATGTACGCAACCTTTGCCTTTCTTCCCGAATTTCTCCAGACCCCCTCGAGCGCAGGCTATGGATTTGGCGCGAGTATCACTGCCTCGGGACTGATGCTCGTTCCCATGACGGTGATGATGTTCCTTTTGGGGCTTGTCTCCGGACGACTTTCGATCCGATTTGGCTCTAAGCCCGTCCTGATCGTTGGCTCACTGATCAGCGTGATTCCCTTCTTTATCCTCGCCTTTTATCACTCTCACCGCTGGGAGATCCTGCTCGCAACCGCACTCCTCGGCACCGGATTTGGACTCGCTTTCTCGGCCATGTCCAACCTCATCGTCGCAGCAGTACCGCCGCAGCAGACCGGTGTGGCGAGTGGAATGAACGCGAATATCCGTACCATCGGCGGTTCGATCGGTGCAGCGGTCATGGCAAGCATCGTGACCTCAGGTGTTCGAGCGGGGTCGCTGCCACACAACTCAGGGTATGTACATGGCTTCTTCATGCTCGGTATCGCTACGATCCTTGCCGCACTTGCTGGCGTACTCATCCCACGAATTCAGGGCGATCACCCCACTCCTCAGGCGCTGCATGAGGAGATGTTGCATGCGGAGCTCGCCATCGTGCCGGGTGGCACCCTCGCAGGCGACGAATCGGAGTAAGCGGCCACGCTCATCATCCTCACCGTTGTGCGATGATGACCCTCGTCGAGCAGTTGACCTACTCCGGTCACTCTGCATTGAGGAGGGAACGATGGGAACACGCAGAGCGATACACCTACCGGGAATTGTGCATGGCCCCGGCCGACCGGCGGGCTCGCGGATCGGCAATATCATCCTCTCGGCGACGCTCACTGGGAGAAGCGAGGAGGGGATCCTCCCCGAGGATCCACGTGCACAGATCCATGAACTCTTCCGCACCATGACGCGGTTTCTCGATGCAGCAGGAGCGACCATCGACGAGGTCATCCGCGTGAACCTCCGTCTCACCGAGCCAGCTCTACGCGAGTTTGTCAACGAAGAGTGGGCGATTCTCTTTCATGATGAGGAGAGTCTTCCCACGCGAATCGCAACCTTTGGACCCGTTGCCGGCGATGCAATCGCTGAACTCGACCTCATGGCCGTCACCGACAATTAACCACCGCTCACGATTGGCAGGGGCCTACCAAAGCGCAGTGAGGTCGCTAAGGGGAAGTCCGTGTGCCTCGGCAACTGCGGGAAGCGTGACCGCGCCCTCAACGATATTGACGCCCTGAGCGAGGGCGGGATCATCGCGCGTTGCGCGTCGCCAGCCCCGCTCTGCAAGCTCAATGACGTAGGGCAGGGTCGCGTTGGCAAGTGCTCGTGTCGAGGTGTGTGGAACTGCACCCGGCATATTTGCCACGCAGTAGAGCACCGATCCCTCGACAATAAAAACAGGGTCGGAGTGCGTCGTCGGGCGTGTGGCTTCAAAGCAACCGCCCTGATCTACGGAGATATCAACGAGTCCCAGAGCCGATGCGACGGACCGACGCACATCTTGATCGTGGTCGATGGTCGCCAGGCGCTCCATGATCATAAGGTCAAGTGAAATCAGTTGATCGATGAGTTTTCGTCGTGCAGCCACCGCATCGATAACCTCCGTTGATCGCTCCTGCGCCCTTTGGAGAACATCTTGGGCGAGGCGGTAGGACTGTTGTGCATCGATCGTGTACATCGATCGCGTCGGAGTCTCACTAGCCTCCTCCTCCTCGCCGAGGAGCTCTTCGGATCTCTCTTCCTGATCGGGGAGCGCGGAGAGATGAGGTCCGGTGACTTCAGCCAAAGCTCCGTATGACGCCGCTCTCAGCTGAAGGATCTTCGTCAATGCATCCTGTTCAGTCATAGGTTCACTCGCCGCAATACCGAATGGGAGGAGGTGGGGAGATATGCAATCGATCGAATGTGAGCTGCTGATTCGCCATCATCTTCTGCAGTAACGACATAATTCACGTGAACCTTTAGCAACACCCTCGGATCGCATGCGAAGAACAATTGCGCACTCCTCCCAGAGATCGCCTTGGCGTTACCTGGAGTGTTCCGTCGAACATCGGCATTTTTGCCGCTTGATCGACCACATCGAACAGGCCCAACGCGACGGTAGGTCTTCGAGGGATTCCGCGTAACTGCCCGGCGATAGGGCTGTCGCAACCGCTAACGCTCCTAATTGCTAGCCTTTTTCTATGCAACTCACAAACTACCGGCGCTGTAGTTGGAGAGAGAAGCGTGAGGTTCTCGAACTCTTCTGGCGTTCGACTACCTCCTCACCCTCGCCGATTCTCACCGCGGCAAAGGAATACGGGCCCTACGCCATCGTCGCGCACCTCATCATCGTTAGCGAACTCGTGCTCTTCATCGTGATCTGTCTCGCCCGCCATAGTTCATTGGTGTGGTTTTCGGTAACCGCCGAGGTCCTGGTAGTCGCGGCGCTGGTGCGAGCGATCCAACGTCATCGCCTATTGGTCTCGATCAGCGGCTGAACCTCAGCGGAGGTGCCCGAGAAGTTCAGACCAGCCGCCCTCGTGGCTCGGCGAGAGAAGATGGTCGGCCCGAGCGACCGCCTCGGGATGTGCCCCTTCAAAGGAGAGCGCAAGCGCCGCGTTCTCCAAGAGCTCAACGTCATTTATGCCATCGCCGAGTGCCACGACGCGACCAGAATCGATCCCCATCCGTGCGCAGTAGGCGAGCACACCCGTCCACTTGTTGGATCCAAGTGCCGTCACGGTAAAGGCGCCACCATCAAGGGTGTAGGAATCGTTGAAGAGAGGTTGGCCGATTGCACGTACTCGCTCTGCGACGGGCATGAGCCGTTCGGTGGACCGTCCAATGATGGAGAAGGTCAGCACCGGAAGGGCCTCGACTACCTCATCCAGGTCGGCGGTCGCCACGGTCGAGCCCAACATCTCAAGGTGATAGGGATGCGTCCCAGGGTTCTCGCTCACATAGACCTCGATCGGTGACCCGTCGACGTAGAGACAGGGATCGACCTCGGCGACGCGAAAGGCAGCTAACACCTCGTGGGCTGCCACCTGGGGAAAGGGCATCGAGTGAAAACGCTCCTCGGTGGCGAGGTCGATCCCAATAGCTCCGTCCAACATGACCGCGGGCACCGACCATCCAAGGGCCAAAAAGGCCTCGCGCACCGAGGCGATACGTCGACCCGTCGCGACAAGCAGCGGAATTCCCCGAGCATGTACCTCCTCCCACGCCGCAAGCGTGCGCGGGTGAACGGTGCCCTCCCGGTCCCAGAGTGTTCCATCTAAGTCGGTCACGACAAGGCTGCAATCGCTGCTCACCTCACGAGTGTAACGATCACCTCGGCCTCTCCCGAGGTGAGGACACTGTGCAAAGAGTGCAAGAAATGCTGGTCGCAGCGGATAGTCTCCATGATCTGCTGTAAACCAAGAGGGCTAAATTGGGATGAAAGCACGTCATGGCAGGTCACTTCAGACTTGCCTCGAAATTTGAGAGAAGTAAGAGGTGGCATGACTGCCGAGAGCGATATCTCCGTTCGCACCGCAACACATTGGACGATGGCCCAAGGTTTTGAGGTCGACGTCGCGATGCACGTCTATCGGGGAACGCGAATGATCGTCCTTCGCCACGGAGAGATCGGAAAGGACGATGCTCCCTTCGTGCGCCTTCACAGCGCCTGCCTCACTAGTGAGGCGCTTGGTTCGACGCGTTGTGACTGTCGCGAGCAGCTCGATGAGGCGCTACGGCGTATCGGCGAGGAGGAGATGGGAGTTCTCATCTACTTCCCTGACCACGAGGGCCGAGGGATCGGCATCGCCGAGAAGTTGGCCGCCTATGCACTGCAAGATCATGGGAAGAACACCACAGAGGCCAACCTCGAACTCGGTTTTCCGGTAGATAACCGGGACTTTTCAGGAGCAGTAGATCTCTTGCACGAACTTGGCATCGAACGCGTACGACTCATGACCAATAACCCAGAGAAGGTTCGCGCGCTGGAGGATGGCGGCATCTCAGTCGAACGCCTCTCCGCCTGGGTTGAAACCTCGGAACACGCAGATGCTTACCTTCGCCACAAGGTCGGCTCCATGCTCCACCTCCGCTAACCGATGCGTGACATCTCGCTAGTAGAGCGTGCGGAGGGGCATGCAGCGCCGATCACACACGTCGCACTCTCCCATGATGGCAAGATGCTCGCGACGAGCTCCTACGACGGCTCCGTGATTATCTGGTCGCCGGAGAGCTCGACAACCCCCGGCGCGCGTATCCACCATCGCCGACTCGTCAATGCGGCGAGCTGGTCACCCCATGCGGCCGGTCTTCTCGCAACTGCCTCTGCCGATAAGACCGTGGGGCTCTGGCAGGTGAGTGAGGATGGCAGAGAGGCGCAGGCGCGCGGTCGTCTCGCGCGGCACACCGACGATGTAAATGCCGTTGCGTGGCTCCCCGATGGTGAACGACTCGTCACGGCCTCCGAGGATTCCACGGCCCTGATCTGGGAGCTCGCGACGGGACGGTTTCTCGGTAAGTTTGCTGCTCACTCGGGCCACTGCATGGCTATCGCGGTCTCACCCGATGGTCACGTACTGACAGTCGGTGAGGACGGACTTATCGTCATCGGTGATCTCGATCATCCATCTGATCGCCATGAGCGCAACTTCACTACCTCTATCGAGGGATGTGCCTTCAACCACGATGGATCAAAGATTGCACTCGCGGGCGACGATGGATTTGTCCGCATCCTTTCGCCAGAGCTCGACCTCTTAGCGGAGGTTTTGGTCTCAAAGAGCGCAGCGCGCGCGGTCGCCTTTGCCGATGACCGATCGGGTCGACTCGTAGTCGGAAGTTACGACGCCTCCGTGAGACTCCTCGACGGCGAGCGTGTCACCGCCTGCGCAACTGGCGATCGACTCTGGCCACGCTCAGTGGCGACCAGTGGCGACCAGGTAGTGGTTGGCTCCTTTGGGGCTCGACCGATACGTCTCACGCTGGACGAGCTTGCGTGGATCGATAACGGTGCACCCTCGACCAACGGGCCAAACGCCCTTGCGACGAAAGATGGCTCCCTCGCTGTAGGCCTTGATTCAGGTGTCGTATTCACCACTCCTCTCGCCACACTCCATGGAAGCGCGCCGGCTATCGAGATGTTCACCGAGGTCGGCAAGGATCCCGTGCTCTCGCTCACGGCGACACCCCGCGGGTGGGTCGTTGGCTCCTACACCGGCCAGATCACCGCACTCTCGCGCGAGGGCGAGATCGAATCACGCCTCGCATTACCTGCACCAATTACCTCCCTCGCAACCCTCAGTGATGGAGATCTCTTACTTGCTGGCACCTACGCAGGAACGGTGACGCAGCTGCAGGTGCGCGAAGGTCTTGTCGCGGTGGAGACCGAACAGCGCCATGAGGGATCCATCAAATCGATCGCGGCCCTTCCTCGCGGCGCTGCGATCACCGGCGCTACTGACGGACGGGTGCAACTTCTTGGGAGCGACGGAGCGGTCGAAGTCCTCTGGCACCACGGAAATTTGATCAACGCGGTGAGCGCTGATGAACGCGGTGTCGTCGCAAGCGCCTCACGCGATCGCCTTGCACGAGTTGGTCTCACCTCCAAAACATTTCTGCCGATAGATCTTCTTGGCGCCGATGAATCGATGAAGGCGGTCTGTGTGCTGGGATGTGGTCGGATCGTCTGGATCCTCGCTGGCTCCTATGACTTTGCGATCTACACATGGCGGATCGACCTTGATCATCTGGAGGAGACGGGAGCACGGAGCGGCTCCGTCATCGCAGCGACCGGACAGGGGATCTCTACCATGCTGCGCATCGATGCGTCCCGCTGCGTCGTGGCGAGTTGGGATGGAACACTGCGGATGATCGAACTCATAGATGACGAACTCCATCTTCACCCTCCGGTGGCGATATCTACCCTCCTGGCAGCCGCAACAACATCTGGAAAGGCCCTCATCGATGTCGCTTGACCTTGTCCGCGTCCCCGGCCGTGAACTCCATGTTGGCGACACCCTTGAGCGAGCGCAGGAGATCTGGCGCGATCATGATGACCTTGGGCTGCCGTGGCACTACTTTGCAAAACAGACGGGTTCGCTAGACCTTGTTATTCCCGATCTCGAGGTGCAGCGCTCTCCAGTGACCTGGGCGGAGCTCGCGAGCGTCGCGCCGGAGCTCGTCACCCGTTACCGCGGTGAGGACGAGGGTGACGACTTTCCCGCTGATCATCTTCTCTGGGAGGAGGCAACTGGCGCAGCGACGCTGCTGGCGGAGCAACACGGCCTCGCACTCCGCATTCCCACGGAGTTCGAGTGGGAGCGGATTGCACGAGGTGACGACGACCGGCGCTTCCCCTGGGGTGAGGAGTTCGACCCAGAGTGCGCAAATCTCATCGAGGCGGGCATCGGAGCGCCAGAGCGGGTGGGTCAACGACCCGCTGGCGCCTCGCAGCACGGGGTGCTCGATCTCATCGGCAACATCGATGAGTGGACCTCCTCGGTCTATGCGCCGCTCCCGGAGGCACACTGGACGGTCCCGCTGACCGAGACATGGGCAGCTGATACCCATGGCACCCGAGGCGGCTCCTTCTCTCACCACCGTGATCTCGCCCTCTCCCGTCGTCGCCATGGCCTCTACCGGCCGTGGGATGGGGCGGGATTCCGCCTCGTCGTTAGTCACGCATGAGCGAGTCCCTCTCGATGCGCGAGATCGATGCGCTCGGTGTCGTCATCCCCTCTCGGCGTGACGGTGTTCGGGTGCAGCGGCTCATCACGCGGCTCCTCGAGGAGGCCGCTCGGCTGCCACACCGCATCCTCGTAGTACTCGCAGATGACGGCGAAAATGGGACCTTTGGCGACGGCCTTCCCGAGAGTGACCGCTTGCTCGTGACCCACTCGCAGGCCGTCGGCCCGGGAGCTGCCCGAGCACGAGGGACCCAGTGTTTCGGTGACTACCTCTCCACGGTTGCCGCGCGAACGGCCCACTCATGGATCGTCAATTTGGATGCCGACGTTGAGATTCCCGCTGACTTTCTCGCGACCTGGTGGCAGGCGATCACCTCCTCCACCGCGGAGATCCTCTCCGCGCCTGCTCACTTTGGGGCTGGACCCGGCGAGACTCCCCTTCGCGAAGAGGTAGATGCACTTGGCTCCTGGCTCTGGTCTGACACCTTCCTCTATGAGCGTTTCCTTGGCATCGTCAATCTTGGCGGCTCAAATCATGCAATCTCCCTCGAACGCTGTGCTTCGCTGGGTGGTTACCTGCAGCCAACTGCGATCATCGATGGCGAGCGCGCGCTCGTCGCGGGCGACGATTGGGACTTTGGTCTCCGCGCCCGCATCGCCGGCTACGTGATCGCGCCGACACCAGCTCCGATCGTCATCGCCTCGCCACGTCGCATCGTCGCCGATCCCGTTGGCTTTCTCGCGGGGCGCAGCTACGAGGGAACCTTCGCACCGGTGAGCGAGCATGGGCCAAAGAACCTCTGGCCACCGACCGAGCCGTGGAACGAGATCGCGGCGCGTGGCAGGGCTCGCATCGTCGCCCATTTTCTCCTCAAGCCCCTCATCGTCGGAATTGAGCCCACGGGCACGCTGGAGTGGTTGATCGGTGACACTCTCTCACGCCAGGTGCAGGAGGTAATACACAGGGCACCTCCCAACGGCGGAGAGTGGAACGAGTACCGGACGGAACTGATCGCCTACCTCTTTACCGAGGAGATCTTCGCACTCTGTGGACGTATCGCCCAATACCTCGCCGGTAGTGTGGCTCCATGAGTGGACTCTTCGATTCAAACGCGGATCTCGCAAAGGTCGTACGGGGACTTCCACCCGAACTTGGAAATGAACTGACCTTTCACCTTCCGCTCGAGATCCAGGCGCTGGAGGTCGCTGGTGCGGACAGTCACGTCATCTTGGATCGCATTGCGCAACGACTGCCCGTCGCCTTCTCGGCAGCGCTGGTCGATCCACCCTTCTACCGTTGGGCAGAGGAGCACTATCGCGATGAGGCAGAGGCACTCCTCAGCGATGACCCCGAGCGCCGCCTGCGCGCCTTCGGGGAGGTGGCATCGCTCGGTGCAGGACTTGCGGGAGCGGCGTTCCACGCACTCATTCGCACCGGCTTTGGTGCACTACGTCACGACGCCCACGAACTTGCCCGTGGTCTCGCCTACCTCCGCACCCGCCGGCAAGTGCTCTTCTCCGGTCCGATCGGTGATCGCGCTCCCGAACTCATCGACCTCCCCTCGTCTTTGGAGCTCAATGGAAGTTCGGTCTTTAGTCGGCTGAATCTGGTCGCCGGAGAGCGTGGTCTCTTCATTCCCGACGAACCCATTCAGTCGCCACCGCCGATCGAGGAACTCGTTGCGATCGCCTTCGATCTCGTGCGACGCGACCCTGGATCGTTCATCTCGGTCCACACGGTGACGGGCCTCCACGGATTAGTTGAACTTGACCACCTCCTCACCGGACGCCGCGACCTCACGGGAGTGCCCACGGAGCCACTCCTACTCCCGTGGTGGCGGGCGATGGCACAGGCGATTACAGCAAGTGCCGTCCTCATCGATGCAGAGCACGCCGCTCCTCCCTCGCGGCCGGTGGACAGCTTTGCCACCCTCGAACAGATGACCCATGCCTCTATAGAATCGTGCGAGGCACATGATGTAAAGATCAGCGTTGCGCTTTCTCGGCTTGTCGAATTCGGTCTCACTACCCCCGCTGAGGCGATAACCGTAGGTACCGCGAAGCTTGCTGCAACGGAATGCACCGCCAGATAACTGGATCGTTTAGGGAAGGAATACAACCATGAGTGAGGCCACCGAGGAGACTCCGACTGCGCACGTCGTGATCGTTGGCGGGGGAGCTGCAGGGACGACCTGTGCCCTCTTCCTTGCGCGGGCAGGGATCACCTCCACGATCTTTGACCACGATCGCACGATCTTGAAGCGCGCTGAGCTCCACAACTATCCAGGAGTTGCACCCATCGGTGGCGTCGCTTGGTTGGCACAGCTACGCGAGACACTTGCCGCTACGGGAATGAGTTCATCGATCGGCGAGCGTGCTACCTCGCTGTTTACCGAGGGAGCGCGCGTCGGTGCCGCGAGTGAGAACCACCGGGTCGAGGGCGATTACGTCGTCATCGCGACCGGACAGCTCAATGCGGACTTCACCCAGAGTGTCAACATGGAGCTGACCGAACCCGCTCAGCCCTTTGTCACCACCAATATCGTGGTCGATCACTGGGGGCAGACGAACGTCGATCGAATGTTCGCCGCTGGTGTCGTGGCTGGCTTCCCCTCACAGGCCGTGGTCTGTGCCGGAAGCGGCGCCAATGTGGCGATCGGTATCGCCTCTACGGTGCGCGGTGCCTACTGGGTCGACCACGACGAGGCACCGAAGCCCGTCACACCCTAACAATCTCGGCTTAGCCGCGGTCACTCCGATGCACGTGGCGCGGAGGATCCATCCTCGCCACGTGCATCGTTCGTCCGTTCGGTTGGTGGCCCAGCAGCACCACATCATCGAGCGCACTCAGCCCATCCGTCGTGGCATCGAGAAGACCTTCGATTAGTTCCGCGGTGCGCGGTGGCCACGAATGAAAGAGGACGATGCCGCCATTTGGAATCACCAGGCGAGCCCGATCGAGGCTGAGCGAGAACGAGAGCGAACTATCCCAGTCAAAGGTCGAGATGTCCCAACCGACCACCGTCAGTCCGAACTCCTCAATCACATTGGTGATCTGCGGTTCATCTCCTCCATAGCCATATGGCAGGCGTAGATAGCGGATCACAAGATCGGGTGCCGCAGCCGTTAGTGCATTCATTCCGTCTTCGAGCTCCGCTCGGATGCCTGAGGTGGTGAGGCGTCGATAATCGATATGAGAGAAACCGTGGAGACCGACCGAATGACCCGCGGCGAGTAATTCTGCAATCCGATCAGGAAATGCCAACGCCCATCGACCCTGCACAAAAAATGTCGCGGGCACCTCGCGCTCGTGGCAGAGCGCAACAATCGCATCGAGTGCTCCGTGCGGATCATCCACGCGATGATCGGGAAACTCGACATCAATAGTGAGGACTGGAGGCATCCACAGAGGCTATCGACTACGACCCCTAACATGGCCCTGTGAGTGACCGCCTGAACTCCTCGATCTCGCCCCTTGAGCTGCTGACGACGACGCGATCGGTGCGCCGGCGGCTCGACCTCGATCGCCCTGTCGCAATCGATCTGCTCCGTGCCTCACTTGAGATCGCGTTGCAGGCGCCCAACGGTGCGGACGAACAGAGCTGGCGTTGGATCATCGTGACAGATGCGACACAGCGCGAACGAATTGGCGAACTGTACGGACGGACAAATGCCGCCTTCGCCGCCAATATCCGTGAGCTCGCTGAGAGTGGCGACCTAGGAGCGCAACGCACGCTCGCATCCTCCGGAGTCTTTTGGGACCACCTGGAACGAGTTCCCGCCCTCATCGTCGCGGCGTTCAAGCCCCCCCAGTGGTTTGACGGCTCCAACTACGCGCTCGCAAGTTCCTTCGGCTCTGTCTTTCCGGCGGTGTGGAACCTTCAGCTGGCTCTGCGACTCCACGGACTTGGCAGTTGCCTCATGACCGCGCAGCTGCGCGAGGAGCGAGAGATGGCGGCCATCCTTGAGTTACCCGATGATCTCCGACAGGTCGCACTCATCGCCGTCGGCCACCTCCTTGGTGATCGCTTTCAACGAGCGCCGCGGCGCCCACTCGATGAGGTTATGCGATTCGATCGTTGGAGCGAGGAGCCCACGCATGGTGGCTGACATCTTCTCCGATGCGCAGGAGATGTCAGGCGCACTCGAACTAGGGATGAGTGTACGAGCAACAACCTCTCCCAATCCATGGGTGGGATGTGTTGTTCGCACCACAGAGGGTGAGCGTTTTCTTGGTGCGACTGAGCCTCCGGGTGGTCCCCATGCCGAGGCGGTTGCACTTTCCCGCGCCGGTGCCCATGCACGAGGGGCGACCGTCTATGTGACGCTCGAACCCTGCGCGCACTTTGGACGCACACCACCCTGTGCCGATGCGCTCATCGCTGCGGGTGTCGCCAGAGTGGTCATCGGCATCGCTGACCCCGATCCAAAGGTGAACGGTACCGGTGCCGATCGGCTCCGAGCTGCAGGGGTTGAAGTTGTGATACTCGATGACCCTGCGGTCAAAGAATCGCTCCTGCCCTATCTCACTCATCGATCGACGGGACGTCCCTGGGTCGTCTTGAAGCTTGCTAGTTCACTCGATGGAAAGATCGCTGGACCGAGCGGAGACAGTGTCTGGATCACGGGACCTGAGGCACGACGAGATGTCCACCGACTGCGTTCCGAGAGTGATGCCATATTGGTCGGAGCGGGAACGGTCCGAGCAGATAATCCTCGACTTGATGTCCGTGAGGTGGAGGGACGCGATCCCCTCCGTATCGTCCTCGGCACCATTTCCGAGGGAGCGAACGTGCTACCAGCTCTCGAGCGCTCCGGGCCTTTAGAACCAATACTTGACGAACTTGGTGCGCGTGGTGTTCTCCAACTTCTCGTCGAGGGTGGCGCCCAAGTCGCCTCCACATTTCATCATGCGGGTCTCGTCAATCAGTATCTGATCTATCTCGCGCCTGCCATCTTTGGCGGTGACGACGCGAAAAGCATGTTCGCTGGCCAAGGGGTGCAGGAGATGAGCAAGCTATGGCGAGGAAAGATCGCATCGGTGCAGCCGTTTGGCGATGATCTACGGCTTGACATCCGTCCGCAGTAACCCCCCCCCACAAGGGTCACGGATTAAGCCTTCCCGGACATTCCAAAATTAATATGCGCTGGCGCCAGGATGACTCGGGCCCACACCTGCGCCACATGTGACCCGGCGGCGTTATTCCAATGAACGGCAAGCGGCACAATCTCGCCTCTTCGCAGCGACTGTGTCACTCCTGCCAACATTGCACCGATGCCCCTGAAGCCAAATGTTTGAACCCCGCCTGCGCGAACGGAGATGTTTGGCAGGCCCACCATCTGATGGATACCCTGCAACAAATTTACATCCGTGAACAACATTGCCCCCTCTGCAATACGAGAGCTGACCGCTGTCACGCTCACCGCCGATGCGCCACGGTTCTGTACCTTTAGCGAGATCGCAGTGTCCCCGCCACTTTTCGTCGCGGTAAGGGTGACGGAGGTGAAGATCACCTGCGTTGACGATGCAGCGAGAGCTGGATTCGATAGAAGGGAGAGGAGTGCGACGATGAGAGGAGGTAAACCTCGAAGGAGCAGGAGACGCATCTGCTCATCCTAAGCAGCGAATTCAGCGAGAGAATCAGCTCTGTTGCTCACTCCCACCGCACCAACGGCGGAGGGTTCACCGTGGTGGTGGCGTCCGCCCGAGGATCTCATGTGGAGTACGCAGATCCACTGGTTCATCACGATGGCGACCGCCAAGAACTCGATCGAAAACGCCCGAGGAGTTCTCGCGATCGCTGCGGATATATCGATGAATTGTTGTCACGATCGCCGGATAACACCAAAAGTCGCCACAGACCCACAGAATCGCCGCGCCGATCTGTTGATCAGCAAAGCGATTCAATGTCGTCATGGGCATCGCCATCGAAGCCATTCCTGGCATTGCAATTCCGAAGGTGTAGAGCGGTCCGTTGGTAAAGAAACTAATTGCCATCGCGATGATCGTCATCACCACGTTGGTGATTGCCAATGCGCCCACCCGAGCGAAGGGTGAAAGGGTGATCCTTATCGGATGCGAGGGGATGAATTGGACCCAAAAGAGCAGACCCGAGAGGAAGAAGCTGGAGAGCATCAATGTCACGTGCAGATCCATATGAGCCATTACCGGATCAAAGATCTTCGGGATCATCCAGATGATCATGACGATATTGAAGATGACGATACCGGTCCACGGATGCATCAACCACGACATAAAGCGCCGCAGAGGGTGTCGCTGGGGTCGAAGAAATATATGTCGAAGGACCCTGCGCCGAAAGGAGACCGGCAGCGCGTGTAAGAGCGGGATCCACGGCGCACCTCCAACGTAGAGGGCGGGCGCCGCCAGCATGACTGTCACGTGTTGGAGCATGTGCACCCAGAAGTACTCCATCGACCAGTACTCGAGCGGTGAGACAATACTTAATACCACTAGGAAGATTCCAGCGTAGGAACGCCACATCTTGCGACGTCGTCGCAGTGCGTGCGCGGGCACCGATCGGTGGTTGAGCGAACGCAATCCAATCTCGTGCACAAGCAGCACAATTGCGCCCGCGACGGCAAACCACGGATATCCCCAATACGAAGTGAAATAGGTCAGTTCAGGAACCTCCGCCCACGATCGTAGCGACCCTTATCACCCCCGCGCCCACCGTCAAGAGGGCCCCACAATTGAACTTCCGCCCTATGAGATTTTATTTAACCCGCTCTCGTGTTCACCACACTTGTGCCAAGCAGGGCTACGTACCAGCGGCCAGCAAAGACGTACAGCGGATGTTTTCTCATAGCCACCGGTGACCGCCTCCAATGTCGGGCTACCGCGGGCGACCAGGAAGACCCATACTGTCAATTAATCCGTAATGCCAAGCGATCGTGTCACGCTACGAATACCGCCAAAGATCGTCAGAGTTCGCAGTCGAAAGTCGAGGTCGCTGATCGCTGGCGCCATTCCCCCGTCGATCATTGATTGCTGTTGACGCTGGAAGGCAACGGAGACGACAACTCGCTCTCCTTTAAATCTCATCAGACGCCAATGTCCCGCCTCAGAGGATCACGAGCTGAAATTTGCAGAGAGTAATGGGGCTCTCATCTCTGATGCTTCACTTCTCCTCAACATTCAATTAGATAGACGGAGAACACCCATACCCGAATAAGCCCCCAACCTTCATGCCTTGGGCTGACAGGATAATGAAAGGTGCTAAATCCGCCAATTCCACTCGCGAGCGCGGACGCCAGCGCTGCTGAATTCCAGAAAAATTTCCAGTTCTCGCTGCCTCATTGATTACGTCTTTATCAAACCCGCAGTAAATCGACCACCATGCCACGCCGGCAATGCGATTCCGACTTCAAAAGTGCCTCTCAACGAGGGTAGACATCAATTTGGAGGATATTTCATTCATACAACGTGAACTGGGAATTCGTGGTGGGGCTAACAAGAATCGAACTTGTGACCTCAGCATTATCAGTGCTGCGCTCTAACCGACTGAGCTATAGCCCCTTAGGAGGTATTAAGGGTACACCAGCATAGGCGATCGTGAAATTGCGTTGGTAGGTGGCGAAACCCTTAATCCTCTGCAACTTCGGTGACAACCGCCGCGACTGCGGCGACGCTCTGTCCTTCATCGAGTGCCATGACCCGCACTCCAGTGGCATCTCTGCCCTGAGCGGAGATCTCGCGTACCGGCATTCGAATAACAACACCTGAGGAGGAGGCGATCAAGAGCTCCTCGGTGATATCAGCCATAAGTGCGCCAACGACATACCCTCGTCGTGCGGTGAGTTTTATACCGCGCACTCCCTGACCACCACGTCCCTGCACGTGAAAGTGATCCAGCTTCGTGCGCTTACCGAAACCCTCATCCGTCACGATGACAAGATCGGCATCCTCACGGGTCACCTCGCAGGAGACGACCTCGTCACCATCCCTCAGCCGGATGCCACGTACACCTGCCGCTCCACGTCCCATTGACCGCACGTCGGATTCTTTGAATCGGATAGCCGTGCCCTGACGAGTAACAATAAAGACGTCATCGTCAGCGCCCGTGGGAAGAACGCGAACTAGCTCATCGCCATCGCGTAGACCCAGCGCGATCAGACCCTCGCGGCGCGACTTGTCATACTCACTAAAGGGGGTCTTCTTCACCACACCCGACTTCGTCGCGAAGATGAGATAACGATCGGGATCAAATGTCTTTGTCTCGACGATCGCCTCTATCTTCTCGTCCGAATCGAGCGAGATCAGGTTCACTACTGGAGTGCCACGCGCATTCCGTTCCTTGACAGGGATCTCATAGGCGCGCAAGCGGTAGACCTTGCCACGGTTGGAGAAGAGAAGAAGGAAGGCAAGTGAGCTCGTATGCACGATCTCCTCAACAAAATCCTCCTCCTTCAGCGTTGCACCTCGCACTCCGCGCCCACCGCGGCCCTGGGCACGGAAGGCATCCGCACTCACTGACTTGATATAGCCAGCGCGGGTCAGGGTGACAACGAGCTCGTCGTCTTCGATGAGGTCATCCGCATTGATGTCACCGGGGTCGTGCACAATCTGCGTGCGTCTCGGCGTCGCAAACTTCGAACGGACCGAGGCAAGCTCCTCAGAGATCACCGAGCGCAGGAGCGCAGGATCAGAGAGAATCGCCTCGAGCTCTGAGATGGTCAGACGAAGCTGCGCCATCTCATCTTCTAGCTCGTTTCGCCCAATTCGCGTCAGTCGACCAAGCGTCATATCCAGGATGTGATTTGCCTGATCCTCACTAAAGAGGAAGGGCTCTGCCATCAAGTTGATACGCGCCTCTCCGCGGTCTTGTGAACCGCGGATCGTCGCAATAACGGCATCCAGCATGTCAATCGCGCGCAGCAAACCCTCAACGATGTGAGCACGTGCAGCAGCCTTATCAAGGCGGAACTGTGTCCGGCGGGTGACTACCTCCACCTGATGCGCGACGTAGGCGGTGAGGGCGTCTGCCAAATTCACGATGCGCGGAACATTGTCAACAAGTGCCAACATGTGCACACCAAAACTCGTCTGCAGCGGCGTCTGCTTGTAGAGATTGTTCAATACCACGTTGGCATTCGCATCGCGCTTTAATGTGATGACAAGGCGGGGCTTTCCACCTGCAGAATCATCTTGGATCCCACTAATACCAGTGAGATCACCCGAATCAGAGAGCTCCCCGATCCGTTCTGCGATCGTATCGACGGCGGTCTGATACGGGATCTCACTGACCACGATCTGAGAGGTGCCGTTCTTGCCCTCCAAGATCTCTGCGACCGCGCGCATCTTCACCGAACCACGGCCGGTGCGATAGGCGTCAACGATGCCCGAACGGCCCAAAATGAGGCCGCCGGTAGGGAAGTCGGGACCCTTCACGAAGGTCATGAGGTCATCTGAGGTGGAATCAGGGTGCTCGATCAGGTGCAGCGTCGCGTCGATCACCTCACCGAGGTTGTGCGGTGGGATGTTTGTTGCCATTCCAACCGCAATACCCTGCGAACCGTTAACCAGCAGGTTCGGGAAGCGCGCCGGAAGAACGGTCGGCTCCTCGTCGGACCCGTCATAGTTTGAGGTGAAGTCAACCGTGTTCTCATCGATCGATTCCAAAAGCGCGAGCGCCAGCGGCGCGAGGCGCGATTCAGTGTATCGCATCGCTGCTGGCCCGGCATTTGGGCCAGGCGCGCCGAAGTTACCGTGACCATCGATGAGTGGATGACGAAGACTGAAATCCTGTGCCATCCGCGCAAGAGCGTCATAGAGAGCGGAGTCGCCATGGGGGTGGAATCGACCCATGACATCACCGACAACTTTCGCGCACTTGACATGCGGCCGATCGGGACGAAGGCCCGTATCCCACATGCCATAGAGGATGCGGCGGTGCACCGGTTTGAGACCATCTCGGACGTCCGGAAGCGCGCGCGACACGATGACCGACATTGAATACTCAAGGAAGGAGCGCTCCATCTCCTCTTGAATCTCCACTGGCTCGATTCCCGCGCCCAGTTCGACCTCGGGCTGTTCGTCGTTATTACTCGGTGGGGCCATTACTGGCTCATCCTCCCGTACCTAGAAACCAAATTGCTTTTCCGCACACTGGGCTGTTGCGATAACTGTCGAAGGAGGGCATCAGATGTCAAGAAATCGGACGTCTTTCGCATTCATCTGAATGAAACGACGACGAACTTCGACGTCATCACCCATCAACGTGGAACAGGTTGAATCGGCGAGGCTGGCCTGTTCCATCGTTATCTGAAGAAGCGATCGCTTCGTTGCATCCATTGTGGTGTCGCGAAGTTCGGCGAAATCCATCTCGCCGAGTCCCTTCAGCCGTTGGAAGTCTTGTTTGTGATTCGGGTGCTCCTCGAGAAAACGCGCACGAGCAGAGTCGTCTTTTAGATACACCTTCGAGTTCCCAACCAGCGTGGAATAAAGCGGTGGCTGAGCGGCATAGACAAAGCCAGCCTCAATTAGCGGGCGCATCTGTCGAAGGAAGAAGGTAAGAAGCAGGGTACGGATGTGTGAACCATCGACATCTGCGTCCGCCAGGATGATGATCTTGTTATAGCGAGCCTTGGTGACATCGAAATCATCGGCAATTCCCGCTCCAATGGCCATCACCAACGCCTGGATCTCGGCATTCTTCAGCATCTTGTCGACGCGTGCCTTCTCCACATTCAAAATCTTTCCGCGGATCGGCAGAATTGCCTGACGCCGGGGATCGCGGGCGTCTCGTGCCGAGGCCGCCGCAGAACTTCCCTCAACGATAAATATCTCCGACTCGCGCGCGTCACGCGAGGAGCAATCCACCAGTTTTCCTGGAAGTCCCGCACCATCAAGTGCAGACTTACGACGGGTCAGATCACGTGCGTTACGTGCGGCCATCCTCGCGCGCTGCGCAAGCAACGCCTTCTGCACGATCTGATTCGCCTCCTTGGGGTTCTCATCTAACCACTCGGCGAGTTTCTCATTCGTGGTGCGCTCGACCAACGAACGGATGGAGACGTTGCCGAGCTTTCCCTTGGTCTGACCCTCAAACTGCGGCTCTTGCAGACGCACCGAGATAATTCCAGTGAGTCCCTCCCGGATGTCCTCACCGGAGAGATTGGTATCTGACTCCTTCAGAGAATTCTTCCCCCTCGCATAGCGGTTGACCACATTGGTGAGCGCCTTGCGAAATCCCTCCTCGTGCATACCACCCTCGGTGGTCGCGATGCCGTTTGCGAAGGAGTGGAGGCTCTCGTAATAGGTGGTGTTCCATTGCAGCGCGATCTCGACCTCTTGGGCCTCCTCGACCTGTTCAAAGTAGGCAACCCGTCGAAAAAGTGGCTCCTTTGACTCGTTCAGATGTTTAACGAAATCCTCGATACCCCCCGTGTACTTAAAGGTCACCTGCTGCTCGTGACCAGGGCGCTCGTCCTCAAAACGGATCTCGAGGCCGCGCTGCAAGAACGCCATCATCTGAAGTCGCTCAGTAATCGTCTGGGCCCGGAACTCCGTCTCCTCAAAGATGGTGTCGTCTGGCCAAAATGTCACCGAGGTGCCGGTTCGTCCCCGAGGTGCATCCCCGGTCACCCTCAGCGGTCCCGTTGGATTCCCACCCTTTTCAAAGGACATCTCATGACGCTTTCCACCGCGATCGATCGCAAGATCAAGACGCGCAGAGAGCGCATTTACCACGGAGATACCGACACCATGCAGACCACCAGAGACCTTGTAGCCCGATCCACCAAACTTGCCTCCTGCGTGGAGGACGGTCAGTACGATCTCCGCACTCGATTTTTTGGGATCGGAGGCGTGCGGGTCAGTTGGAATGCCGCGTCCATTATCGACAACGCGACATCCACCATTCGCTAGCAGAGTCACGTCGATTCGGGTGCAGTATCCCTGCATCGACTCATCCACACTGTTGTCCACAACCTCCCAGATGAGATGGTGAAGACCACTTAGCGAGGTAGATCCGATGAACATACCGGGCCGCATCCGGACTGGTTCGAGGCCCTCGAGAACGGTGATGTCCTTTGCCTCATACGACGGCTCAGGCGTCATTGATTTTCGACCTTACACACCGGTACAAAGCCTCCTGGATGATTCACACTTTTTAGGCTTCTACCTGCAAAAACAGTGAGTGTTTTTGGGAGATCCTCGGGTATTCATTCTACGTCGGAAACTGTTCGAACATGTACCTTTAGGCGATTAATCGTGGCATTTGGTAGTTGTATTTTTAGGCGCGAAATTAGCTGCGCTTCGCCTACGCGCAGCTCAGTGGCCCAAGCCGAATGATCGACCGCGACAACCAACTCCCCATCCTCAATTTTACGGGGAGTTGCATGCGTCGCCATTCGTTCACCCACCAGCTCTCTCCACTTTGAGATCAGCTCGACGAGTTCATTTGTTGTGCCAAGACGCTGTATGGCGAGTAGTCGTTCGAGTGATTCGCTGAGTACGTGAGGTTCAGGTGGTGAGCCACCAAAGCGACGACGTGATGGTCTATCTGAAGTACTACCCATTAAGTGAGACCCCCCTCAACGATTGTGACACCGTGGTGTATCGAAGCCCCCTTCGGAAGGACTCCAGCGGTCGTCAGAAGGGTCTGCCCCGTAGGTAATTCTGCAAATAGCGCCTCTGCGGTTGGATCGTCAAGTTCAGAGAAAACATCGTCGAGGAGAAGGATCGGTGTAATCCCTGAGTGCTCCGTCACTACATCGTGTGCGGCAAGTCGAAGGGAGAGGGTAATCGCGCGCTGGCGGCCCTGACTGAGGCGTGTTCGGGCGTCAAGTTGTGCAGCGGTGATGAGAAGGTCGTCACGGTGCGGCCCTACCGTGCTTACTCCCCTACGGAGATCATCGGACCGCACCTTTGCCAGTGCTATCTCCAATGCACCCTCGTAAGAGGGTTGATAGATCAGATCGAGAGGTTCTCTCAGTCGAGTGAGACGTGAGAATGCCTCGCGTGCGCGCGGTAACAGCTCCTCAATTAGCGACCTGCGAGCTTCAACTATCTGGGTCCCCAGGTCTGTGAGTTGTATATCCCACACCTCGAGCGTTGTGGTGACCTCGCTATTGAGTCGCCCACCCGCCTGCTTTAACAACATATTTCGTTGACGAAGAACGCGATCAAGTTGCTGGAGTGCAAGCCGGTATTTTGGCTGGGAATCAGCAAGAATTTGATCCAAATAATTACGTCGCTCTGAGGGTCCGTCTTTTACCAGCGTGAGGTCATCGGGGGTAAAGACGGTTACCCGCAGAGTGTCGTGTAGCTCCTGTAAACGGGAGAGGCGTTGTCTGTTGCGCATCACGATGTCACGTCGGGGAGGAGCAATCTGAATTTCCATCAGAATCTCTCGGGATCCATCAACGAGTCCTGCGCGAATAATTGATTGAGAACAAGACTGGCGAATGAGCGACTCGCGCGGCGATCCTCTAAATGACTGTTGAGTTGCAATGTAACCAATTGCCTCGAGAAGTGAGGTCTTCCCAGCTCCATTTTCTCCGGTAACGACCGTTAGCCTCGTGGGATCAGGCTCAAAGCGCAGCTGTGAGAAATTGCGAAAATCAACAATCTCGAGCCAGGCAAGTGAGGTCAGGAGACCCTCACTGGCATGAGGAGGTATTGGTAGTTTGCATCTCCTGTGCTCCGCAACGTCGCAGGTTTTGCTGAATCTATGAGTTCAATTGTCAACGTGTCAGATTGCACTGCCTCGATGCCTTGCAGAAGATAGTTGGGATTAAATGCAACCGTGATGTCTTCACCCTCATAAGTTCCCTCCACCATCTCGGCGGCGCTCCCGTTCTCTGGAGTTAACACCCTGAGCTCTGCACCCGCCCCAGAAAAATTAATTCGTACCGGTGTTGTCGCGTCCTTTGAATCACGAACCATAAGTCGAACTCGCTTCACTGCAGCACCAAGTTCATCACGCGAGATCTCGATGTTATTTGGATAACTTGGCGGCAGAAGACGCTGGTAATCAGGGAAATTGCCCTTTAGGAGACGAGTTGTGAGTTTCACATTTCCAACTTCAAAAACCGCATCAAATTCACTGTGGCGGAAGAGAATTGTCTGATCCTCCTCGTTTGATGCGCTAATAAGCCGCTCGATCTCACCCAGGGCTCGTGCGGGAATAAGGACTTCGCTTCCCTGTGCAAGCGCGCTGATTCCCTCTAGGTCACAAAACGCCAAACGGTAGGAGTCCGTCGCAACCAGACGGATTCCGCTCTCTGTGGCTGCCATTAAAACGCCAGTGAGTTGTGGAGCACGAGCATCGTCGGTGAGCGCTGCGCGGACAACTTGACGGAGACCCTCAGCAAAACGCTTGGCGGGAAGGGTGATTCCCTCGCTTGGAAGTGGTGCGATTCGAGTTATTTCGGCGCCAACTGGCACCCGTACCTTGAATTCTGCCTTTCCGGAGGTAATTGCCATCTCCTCCGAACCGCCATCAAAGGTGATCGCGCCTGCACTCAAAGATCGGACGATGTCAACAATCAACCGTGCGGGAAGAAGGATCGAACCATTATTTGCTCCGGCAACCTCAATGGAGGATTCGATCACCAGATCGGGGTCAGATCCGGTGAGATCCAAAGTGTTTCCATGCAAGGAGAGCTGCAGACTCGGCGCTCCCCCAAGAGACCCTCGTGCCGAGGCAGCACGGCTTGTGGTGATGAGCGCGTCAAGCAGGTTGTCACGTTCGGTCCGGAACTTCACCGTGTTATCCCCTTATTGTTTGAGAGAGAGATGTAAAAGGTCAGTAGTAGTAATAATGCTGTGAATTGTGGATGAGCAGAGATAGTTGCACCTCATCGCCAATTCTTTAATCCTTGTGTTATCCGGTGTCACTCACAGGACAACGGTGTAGTTCGTTTTATGTTGTGGATAATCCTACCTTCGTCCACAGATTAAAGAGGGATTGACACACGTCATTCCCAAGGTTTATGCACAGCTTGTTGATAATGCTGCTCCGCTTTAATCGCCAAGACGAACTCGCGCCATAAGTTCAGTCACCTGGTCGTAGATGTGTCGTCGTTCGCGCATAAGCGCGGTGATCTTTTCCACTGCGTGGATCACTGTGGTGTGGTCACGTCCACCGAATTCACGAGCGATCGCTGGATAGGAATAGTCAGTCAACTCTCGAATGACGTACATGCTTATCTGGCGTGCGATCACTAGTGGACGTCGACGACTCGGCCCACAGAGCTCCTCAACGGAGAATCCAAACGTCTCGGCAGTTAGTTCGATGATCTGTTTGGTAGTGATCTTCCTCGGCTGGTTCCCGCTCAACATATCGCCAAGTACCTCACGGGCGAGATCTTGGTTTAGCGGTCGGTTCTCCAAGCTGGCATAGGCGGTCACACGAACTAATGCACCCTCAAGTTCCCGGATGTTGCTCTTGATGTTCGAGGCGATGAATACCAGTACGTCATCTGCGACCACTACCTGTTCGTGCTCCGCCTTTGATCGCAAAATTGCAATTCTTGTCTCTAGCTCAGGCGGTTGAATATCTGCGATAAGGCCGGAGAGAAAGCGGCTACGGAGCCGGCTCTCCAATGTCGCAATAGAACCCGGCGGTCGATCTGAGGTGAGAACGAGCTGTTTCTGGGCATCATGGAGTGAATTAAAGGTGTGGAAAAACTCCTCTTGAAGTGCTTCTTTACCCTCAATGAACTGGATATCGTCAATGAGCAATACATCGCACTCGCGGTATCGACGTTTAAACGCCATCGTGGTGTTGTTTCTAATGGCCTCGACAAATTCATTCATAAATGTCTCTGTGGAGACGTACTGCACCAGTTTCCGAGGGTAATTTTCCTCGACGTAGCTACGAATGGCTTGTAACAGGTGAGTCTTTCCGAGCCCTGCATCGCCGATAATGAATAATGGGTTATAGGCACGCGATGGCGCCTCTGCAACCGAGAGCGCTGCAGCATGCGCAAATCGATTCGAAGGTCCGATGACAAACCCGTCGAAGGTATAGCGACCCGTTTGATTTGATGGTTCCGGCGCTGCCTCCTCGAAGAGGGTGGGAGTTGGTGATGGTGTTGCCGTCTCGATTACTGCGGGAATTTCTTCTACAACAAAGTTGATGGGGATCTCTGTACCCGTGATATCAACGATTGCGTCGTGGAAGAGGGCCTGGAACCGTGAGTCGAGTCGTTCTGCCACCAAGGTATTGGGAACTCCAAGGACGAGAACACCGCTGATAATTCCAACGGGAGCGATATCTGCGAACCAGGTATGCCAGACCGCGTCAGAGACCTGTGACTGGATTGCGGTCTTACAGTCATCCCAAAGTTGTTGTGCATCAGCCGCCACAGCGAGATCCTCTTGTCCTATTTATCCATAGTTTGTAATAAATTGTGGATAAGTTCAGCGAGTAGAGTCGGAGTTCTATCCTAGGCCACGATTTCCACAGGTTCGCAAGACAAAATTGCAGCGTGTGTGCCACGAGCGCTGATTTATACGCCTTTGGAATGGGAGTAGGATAAGAGGTCTTTCGAAGGGGCATCATGAAGCGCACATATCAACCAAATAACCGTAAGCGGGCGAAGAAGCACGGGTTCCGTTCCCGTATGGCGACGCGTGCCGGAAGGGCAGTTCTCAAGGCCCGTCGCCGTCGTGGAAGGATTCGTCTCTCCGCTTGACCACCCGAACCGCGCCGGTTCGAGGCCGTAACGCCTTTGCGGAGCTCGCCCGTACCCGTCATCGAGGCCAGAGCGGCCCCATAAGAGTGCGGTACTCCTCTCGGATCGATGCGCCGGCGACCGTTGCCGTCTCTTATGCGATCAGTCGCAGGGTAGGTGGCGCGGTCATTCGGAATAGGTGTCGAAGAAGAATGCGCTCTGTAGTGTCCGAAATGATTGAAACACTACCGGTTGGGGTATATCTCGTCAGTATCACCGATCAGGCGGTGACGCTGAGCTATCAGGAACTGAAGGAGCGGTTGGTGGAGGCCATGCAACGAGCGGGAGGAGTGCGATGACCCAGGTTGCGCAACTGCACTCCCATTCGAAATCTGCGACACCCCTGACACTTCCCACACGCGCTATCGCTGGGCTTATCCGGGTCTACCAACTTGTTCGCGGAGAGCGGCTCTCTCCCTGTCGCTATACCCCCTCGTGTTCGCACTACGCACTAGAGGCACTCGAACGCCATGGCGCCCTCCGAGGTAGTTGGCTCTCGGTCCGAAGAATCGCTCGATGTAATCCGTTTGGCCGTTACGGCTTTGACCCGGTACCAGAGTAGGAAACGACATGATGATTGCCTCAGCGATTGGTCAAATTGGCCACCCCTTCTATGTGATATTTGCGCAGGTATTGGCCTATTTCTATGAGGTCATTCCAAACTTTGCGGTGGCGATCGCGCTATTGACGTTGGCGGTCATGTTGGTGGTATTCCCCATCACCCTCAAGGGAACCCGCGGCATGATGAAGATGCAGCTGCTCGCTCCGGAGCTGAAAAAACTCCAGACCAAGTACAAGATTCAGCCTGGCATGAGTGCGGAGGAGCGGACAGACCTCCGCGCCCGTCAGCAGCAAGAGATGATGGCGGTCTATAAGGAGAACAATGTCAGTCCTGCTGGCGGTTGTCTCCCGATGCTTTTGCAGTTCCCGATCTTCCTGATCCTCTACGGGACGATCAAGGGACTTTTACATACGGTGAATTTGGGCACGGCAAAGCACCCCATCCTCCATCCCGCCCCGCTTTATATCAGCTCTACCTCGAAGATCTACCACGCGATCATTAGTTCTAACGGTGCATTGCACTCCTTTGGTTTGAACCTTGCTGATTCGGTGCGGACCCCAGGATTGAGCGGCGTGGGCAAGATCCCCTTTGTTGTCATGATCTTGGTTGCGATCTTCCTTCAATATGTGCAGATGAAGCAGCTCAGCGGCCGAAACCCCGCCGCCGCCGCAGCAAACCCGCAGATGCAGCAGATGCAGAAGGTAATGCCACTGATATTTGCGGTCATCTACATCTCAATTCCCGCCGCGGTAAATGTCTATTTCATCGTCTCCAGTCTCTTTCGAATTGGCCAACAGGAGATCATGTACCGGCGCGATCCACAGATTCAAGCGTCTTTGGCGAAGTTGCAGGCGCGACACCGCAGTGAGCCAAAGGTGGTCGACACCAAGGCGGCAAAGCCGATCGCAGCGAAGAAGCCCGGCGCAACGACTCCTCCCAAGGGAAAGCCCACCCCACCTGCAAAGGCACAACCTCGCGCCCGCGACAAACGACGATGGAAGAAGCGTTAAGTATGGAATGGGTGGAGACTGTCGCCAAGACCATTCCAGAGGCGCTGGAGATCGCACTTGATCAGCTCGGTGTAGATGAGCGTGATGCAGAGGTGGTTGTTGTCGATGAACCAAAGAGTGGTCTCTTTGGGATTGGCCGCACGAGTGCACGAATTCGTGTTCGTGTTCGCCCAGCGCCGCCCCGCCCAAAGCGCCCCCAGCGCAACCGTCGCGCGGAGGGGTCGGAGCGGCGTCCTGGCACGCGAAATCGAACGCGCAACCCAAAGCCAGAGAGCACTAAATCAGAGGGCGATGAGCCAAGTGAGGACAACTCTGAATCAGTCACAGATGGCGCAGCATCGCCGAAACCGCGGAGAGGAGGGGCGGACCGCACACCCCGCCCAAAGCGCCCCCCAACTAAAGATCTCATCGAGGAGGACACCATGAGTGTTGAAGAGCAGGCAACTACGGTTCAGGAATTTATCCAGGGTGTTGCAGACCGTTTTGGGGCGAGCGCAACAACGACGACTCGGATTGAAGATAACTACATCTTTGTCGATGTCGCTGGTGAGGGTCTTGGCCTTATGATCGGGCAACGCGGCGCGACGCTCGAGGCGTTGCAGGAGCTGGCACGCACGGTGATACAACACCGGACTGACGAGCAATCAGGCCGAGTAATTCTCGATGTCGCGGGATTCCGCGCGAAGCGAGCCGCCGCACTTGCCGAGTTTGTCACCCGTGTTGCCGAAGAGGTTATCTCGAGTGGTGTGGCGCAGGCGCTCGAACCAATGGGCGCGCCAGATCGCAAGATTGTGCACGATACCGTTAATGGAATCGATGGTGTCGTGACTACCTCTGAGGGTGTTGATCCGCGTCGCTACGTAGTTATTCGCCTCGCTGTCACCGAGGGCGAGTAACCCATTACCTCCCATTCGCTCTCGGTGGGCGATTTTGGTAGGAATCGTTCCCGGTGATGACAGACGACTTAGATCCTGACGTTCGTGCAATTCTTGAGGAGGCACAGCGGCACGGAGTGATTGGGCGCGCCCCATTAGCGAGTCATATTGCTCAGGCCCGTGCCTTCTATCTTCTTGTGGAGGATCTTCTCTCCGAGAGCCCACGGGTTTTGGACCTTGGAACCGGTGGCGGACTTCCAGGTCTGGTCATCGCCGCGGACTGGTCGGGGGTGAATATGACGTTGCTCGATGGGCGTAGCAGCCGAGCAGCAAGCCTGAGTTCAGCGCTAACGAGGGTGCATTTGGATCAACGGGTCAGCGTGATCTCGGAACGGGCGGAGGAGACCGGTAGGCGTCCAGAGCTTCGTGGATCCTTTGATCTTGTCGTCGCTCGTGGGTTTGGCCCTCCCGCCGTTACTGCCGAATGCGCGGCGCCACTGCTTCGTCTTGGTGGCTTGCTTGTCGTCTCAGATCCACCTGAGGGTGGGGTCAATCCACGTTGGCCGGTCGAGGGATGTGCACAGCTGGGGCTGGTCATCGAGCGCACGCAACGGCAACCGTGGGCGCTCACGGTGCTCCGGCAGGTGTCGCTCTGTCCGCCGGTCTATCCACGGCGTACCGGCCTTCCGCTGAAGCGACCACTTTTTTAGTCTCCGAGGATGTTTCACGTGAAACATCGAATCGCTATCTCCGAAGTGCACCAACTTCTGTATGACCTGACACTATGCTGATGCGCAACGTGAAGGCCGAGGATCCCTTTTGGAGACGAGGACGGGCGAGTCGAACTGCCGAATTCAGGCGTTTGCTCTGCTTTTGAGATGTTTCACGTGAAACAATCGCGCAGACGCTCGTCGTCGGCCTAAAGGAGTCAGTCTCGTATGACACGATCTCTCCGTTGAAGCGGAACCGCGCACATCGTCCGTTTGGGCATGCTGAATTTGCCACGACATCTGTGGCCACAGGCTCAGGAGAGGAGGGTGCCACTTTACCGAGCACTCCCCTACCCGATCCAACTCGCTCGGTCGCCGCGATGGCGCCCTCCACGCGAGGTGCCGACCCCTCTCCTACGGATAAAGCTGGAGCACGTGCGGAGCAGCGACCTTCGTCATCTCGCGCTGCGCCAGCAGCTGCGCCCGTTGTCACTGAACGCATCACTCAGGAGAGGCCGGACGCCGAGCTCCCCCGCCGCGAATTTCCCCGAGTGATCGCAATTGCAAACCAGAAGGGCGGCGTCGGGAAGACCACCACCACAGTGAATCTTGGTGCGGCGCTTGCAGATCTTGGGTACCGGGTACTTCTGATCGATCTGGATCCGCAGGGTAATGCCACCACAGGTGTCGGTGTCGAGGCACGCAACTTCGAGAATTCAATGTATGACGTGCTTCTGCACGAGGTGCCCCTCGAGGATGTCATTGAGCCGACCAGTATCAAGAATCTCTTTATTGCGCCCTCCACCCTTGATCTCGCGGGAGCGGAGATTGAGTTGGTACCGGCATTCAGCCGTGAGCTGCGACTTCGTCGAGCGATCGATGTCGTGAAGGAGGATTTCTCCTTTATTTTGATGGACTGTCCCCCCTCGTTGGGACTTATCACAGTGAATGCGCTCGCTGCCGCGACAGAGCTACTTGTTCCTATCCAATGCGAGTACTACGCGTTGGAGGGATTGGCTGCGCTGCTCAAAAACGTAGAGCTGATCCGCGGTAATCTCAATCCCAGTCTCGACCTCTCCCATATTGTGCTGACGATGTATGACGGTCGAACAAAACTTTCGGAGCAGGTGGTCGCGGAGGTGCGCGAGCACTTCGGTACTACCGTGGCAAGAGCGGTAATTCCGCGGTCAGTTCGGATATCAGAGGCACCCTCCTTTGGCGCGCCGGTCACGGTCCATGATTCCTCATCGCGGGGCGCGATCGCCTACCGTGCACTCGCCAAGGAGGTAGCAAGTGTCTCGTCGTAATGGTCTTGGGCGTGGCCTCGGCTCCCTTATCCCAACGGAGGCCGCAAAGAGTTCTGCGGATTCCACCCTTCGTGAGGTTCCTCTCGCGCTAATTGAGGCGAATCCCTATCAGCCCCGCAAGGAGTTTGAGGAGGAGGCACTCTCCTCGTTGGTCGATTCAATTAAGGCGATCGGCGTCCTACAGCCGGTTCTCCTTCGTGAGACGACCGAGGGCAAATTTGAATTGATCGCGGGGGAGCGGCGGTGCCGTGCCGCACGGCGAGCCGGTCTGCAGATGATTCCTGCGCTCGTACAGAGTGTGGATGACCAGGGATCCCTTGAGCGCGCGCTCGTAGAGAACCTGCATCGTGCCGATCTCAATCCCCTCGATGAGGCTGCGGGATATCAGCAGATGATTGAGGAATTTAGGCTGACTCACGAGCAGGTCGCGCAGCGTGTCGGCAAGAGTCGTACCGCTATATCGAACTCGCTCCGCCTCTTTCAGCTTCCCGCATCGGTGCTCCGGTATGTTCGTGAGGGTTATATCACGGCCGGACACGCACGGGCACTCCTGTCCACGCCCGATCGAGATCTACAGGAGACGCTTGCGCAGCGGGTTGTCGCGGAGGCACTCTCCGTCCGTGCACTCGAGGAATTACTCCGTGAGGACGTCGAGGCCGAAAGCACGATTGAGGAGACCGCCATCGCATCAACGGTGGTTGCCTCAGAACGAGGAGGAGCGGGTGGCCGAGTTGTTGGTGCCTCTCCGGTTCGCGAGGCAGGGTTGCTGGAGCTGGAACAGCTCCTTGAG
>CAIMWD010000026.1 GCA_903845085.1 uncultured Acidimicrobiaceae bacterium | reverse complement strand
CTCCGCCGAAGAGGTACGAGGCGAGGGAACTCCGGAGAACATCGTTCCCTTCAAGGTGATGCCAGGGAATCGGCCGACGAATGTCATCCTTGCCGAGCGACTCACGCCCGCAGTTCTCGGTGCCCTTGTCGCACTCTATGAGCACAGCGTCTTTACGCAGAGCGTGATCTTGCAGGTCAATCCCTTTGACCAGTGGGGAGTGGAGTTCGGTAAACAGTTAGCCGAACGGATCCTTCCCGAACTCGAAGATGAGCAGGAGCCACTCCTCGCCCATGATTCGTCGACCAACTCGCTCATCCGGCGATACCGTTCGCTCCGCGACCACTGACCTCGGTGTGCCTCCCTCGGTTCCAAGAGGTAGCACAACCCGAGAGGTAGGTCGCCACGGCGCCGATGACATTGTGGCGAGACCGACGAGAGCAGTAGGGTCACTGAGGGGTAACGGAGAGAGGGAGGGCGCGTGCGGTTTATCGTGTACGGAGCGGGTGCCGTTGGCGGAGTGGTAGGAGCTGGGCTCGTACGCGAGGGATACGAGGTCGTGCTCATCGCCCGGGGTGACCATGGTGCGACCATCGCCGCGAAGGGACTTACGCTCACGGATCCGACGGGAGTTCGCACGCTCTCCATATCAGTGGTAGCGCATCCGCGTGAGTGCACGTTCACCGATGATGATGTTGTCCTGCTGGCGACCAAGAGTCAAGACACGCTCGAAGCACTTACGGAGTTGTCGAAGGTCGCACCCGTAACCACGACGGTGGTCTGTGTACAAAACGGTGTCGAGAATGAACGCGTGGCCCTTCGGTTCTTCTCCAATGTCTACGGAATCTGCGTCGTGGGTGGCACTGCCTATCTCGAACCGGGAGCCGTCATGGCGGAGTCGGGTCCGATCTTTGGCAGCCTTGATATTGGTCGATACCCAGAGGGTATAGATGACCGGTGCCGTGAGATCAGCGCGGCACTCTCCGGTTCATGGGTGATGTTTCCCCGCGAGCGAGTCATGGAGTGGAAGTACACCAAGATGCTGCGCAACATCGTGCTCGCTGTGCAGGCGCTCTGTGGTGCAAATATGCGACAGGGAAAATTCTTCGATCTTGCGCGCGCGGAGGGAGAGGCCTGCCTGCGTGCTGCCGGAATTCCCTTTGTGGACGATGCAACCTGGGCCGAGGCCCGCATCGGCGGTCCAGAGGTCCCACTCCCACCGGGGGGCCGCACGATCGGTGGATCATCATGGCAGAGCCTCGCTCGAGGGACTGGATCGATCGAATCGGCCTATATCAACGGCGAGATTCTTCTGTTGTCGCGTGACTATGGCGTTGCAGCGCCCGCGAATGAGCTGCTCTACGAGCTCGGTGTCACCGCGGCGGCCACGGGGCAGGCGCCGGGCACCATGTCCGAGGAGGAGCTCTTCACCCTCCTCGCCGCGCGTAACTCGACACGGGCCTAGAGGGCAGGCCAGGTTCTTTCGCGGTACCTGCCCGATAGTTCGTCCGGCTCATCCGTGTATCTTGTGGAAACGCAACGGTCGGTTGGCTATAGCGGTATTCCTGATCGTTCGAAGCCGCGTCGTTCCTCGTCTTAGTCGACACTACGTTTCGGTGGCATCGCCTTCGAGGTGTTGCGCGGTAAGTCGCATCTCCTGTGGCGCTCGTCCCGTGCGCGCGATCCACTCCAGCTCCCAAGGGGTGAGTGAACGCTCCTCAAGTGGCATCTCTGCGAGCTCCTCCTGGAGCTCGAGGTTGACGCGGTGCCGGTGTTCGAGTGCCCGGTCGGCACGACGAGCCGCGCGATCCTCCGAGCGCGTCCACTGGAGGTAGATCGGGATAAACGCTCCCAGAGTGACAAATTCAGTTGAGACCCATAACAGCGCGCCCCCTGAGTGGGTGGCGGCAACGGAATACATCGAGGCGATTGGATGTGTCTCCGCGATGATGGCGATGCCGAGGAAGGCTTCCACGGCGCTCCCGAGCAAGATATTCATCATCCGTGCGCCGTGGGTCATCTTCCAATGCACGATGGGATCGATGCCAATCATCGGCCACCAATAGAGGGTTGCGCCAAAGAGGAAGAGAAGGTTCATCGCGTCCATCAGGTACTGGTGATGCATCGCCGTATTGATGAGCGGGGTGAGAAAGAAGATGGTCATCACCCCGAAATAGAGGAAGAAGGAGGAGAGGGGGTGACTCACTACCGCGAACGGCCTCGAATGCAAGATCGAAAGCCAGCGGGCCTTGGTGCGCCGCGCGGAGGTCTGTAGCAAAAGCGTCGAGGGAGCTCCGAGCGCGAGCAGTGGTGGAGCGCCGACCATGAGAATGAGGTGTTGTAACACATGGACGTTGAAATAGCTCATGGTGAGCGGCACCACAGGACTCTCGAGCGCAAGATCTACGAGGACGAGGCCAAGGAGAAAGCTCGCGGTCCGACCCAGTGGCCACGTACGACCACGCGCTCTCAAGAGCGCGATAGAGCGGAGATACCAGATGGCGAGGGCGACGATAACGAGGAGCATGAACACGGGGAAGGCACTGAACTGCCACTGTGTGTAAAGCGATTGCCAGGTGAGCGGAGCGCCAATCGGCATCGCGGATCCACCCCACTCTCTTCTCGTTCCCGTGGCCCAGGGTTGCCTCGTCTACCGCAGAGGATACCCCCGCAGGGCTGCAACCCTTACGACAGGCGAGCGCGTAGGGCGTAGAGGTAGAGGCGCGCCGCTACGCTTGGCGCACTCTCGAGGTTACGCAGCCGTGACCCCCTCGTAATGCACACTCATCACGAGAGAGGGAGCTGCTCCATGGCTGAGAACCTTCCCCCCGAACTGCCAACGATCGCTCTGCCAACCGCACGACAACGGTCGTTGAGACACTCACGAACGATCGAACTTTTACAGGCGGGGATGCGTGAACTGGCAGAGTCGGAGCGTTGGCAGCGGTTTCTCGTCGCCCAGGCGGTGTTTCACGAGTATTCCTATCGGAATGCGCTGCTCATCATTCGGCAGTGCCCAGAGGCAACGCGAGTCGCCGGCTTTCACGCCTGGCGACGCCTGGGGCGACGCGTCCGCCGAGGGGAGCGAGCGATCTGGATCCTCGCACCCCGTCGTCCGCGCGGCGAACGCAGCGGTACACCAACTGGATTTATCTCGGTCCCCGTCTTCGACCTCTCTCAGACAGAGGGGGAGCCCCTGCCGGAGATCTGCTCTCGTCTCGATGGTCAATCGGTGGGTCCGATATACAACCCGCTCGCAGTGGTTGCCTACTCGATCGGCTTCTCCGTGGTGCGTAAAGAGCTCGCCGGAGGGGTCAATGGTGAGTGTGACTTCACCCGTCGTGTCATCACGCTCGAATCGCGAAACTCAGATGCTCAACAGGTGAAATCGCTCGCCCATGAGCTCGTCCACGCCATCTTGCACGAGGGAACGGGCGATCGCCAGCTCGCTGAGTTGGAGGCGGAATCGGGCGCCTATATCCTCTGTCGTGCGCTCGGAATTGACTCTGGCGCCTACAGCTTTGGCTATCTTGCGACGTGGGCGGGCGATCCGGAGGGTGCCCTCTTGGCAATCGAGGGATCGTGTGTACGCATCGCTCATGCGGTCGATGAGATTCTTCGATTATTGCCGGCGATAGAGGGGATAACAGCCGGAGTCGTAGGTGCACACGAGGCGCTCACCGATTCGATCGCGCTCAGCGCAACGGCACTCCCTTTGCGCTGGCGACGGTTTCGTCATGGAGCCGCCAAACTCCCTCTTCGCGGGTAACACCTGGAAGCGAGAAGGTGGTAGCAAGGATCTCCGGAACGAAATCGGGGTCGATCTCTCGTTCGGATATCGCCTCGGGTCGCTTAGTGGTCAGCATGCACCGGCCGGTCCGTTCACTCAAGATATTGCGCTCACCTGGTGTCTGCGTGGAGCAGTAGAGCGCGTGGGTGAAGGGAGAGCGGGGATGGGTGGCGACATACCAATTACTCACTTCGATATCTATCAGGGGTGCTGGTTCGTCGATAAAACCGTAGAGATCGACGAACTCGCCACCTACCTCAAGCTGCAGGACAAGCTCATTGGCATCACGAACTACGCGATAGCGCCAGCCGTGTTGGGATGCGATAGCTCCCACGCCAAAGGGGATGGGTTCAAGTAATCCATCGGCGCCAAATCCGACATCAACGTGCCAGCACCCCTCTGGATTGGTCACTCGTAGGAGGAGGTGGGTGCGCGGCCGTGGACCGGGACGACCACCCGTTCGTGTTCTTGCGAGAATGGGCTCCACAGTCCCGAGATCGAGCGCATCTATTGCGGCCCAGAAGAGCATGTTCTGCTCAAAGCAGTAGCCGCCGCGTCGGCGACGCACGATCTTGTCCTCGAGATCGTCTAGTTGGAGAGAATTCGGTCGACCCTGTAGGGGATCGAGGTTCTCAAAGACGATGGAAGTCGTGTGAGCGAGATGCAAGGAGGCGAGATCGCAGGGTCCCGTGATGTGAATGCGTCGAAGGTAGCTATCGAGATCGCGCATCTCTAGCAAGCTACTCCACCCCGCCAAAGTCCCTCGCCAGCGCGCTCGACACTATGCTCAGAGCATGGATATTCCCGGAACCTACGTCTTTGACATTCCGCGGGCGCGCAGAGGATATGGCTTTAACAGGATGGCCTACTCCCTCCAAGATCCCGCAAACAGAGCCATCTATCTTGAGGATGAGTTGGCCTATATGCGCCGCTTCGAGCTCTCCGAGGCTCAGGTCGCAGCGGTACAGTCGCGTGATTGGTTGACGCTTATTAAGGAAGGGGCGAATTCCTACATGTTGATGAAGCTTGGTGCGACAATTGGAGTCGGCCACTATCACCAGGGAGCGCAAGAGCGCGGTGAAAGCTACGAAGAGTTCTTGGCCACACGAAACGTCCCAGGAGCTACCTGATCATGGGGAAAATTGTTGCCGGTATAGGTAGTTCCCACGTGCCCGGAGTTGGCCGCGCCTACGACCTTGGACGTCAAGAGTCGCCGGCGTGGAAGCCGCTCTTTGATGGCTACGTGCCAGTCAAAAAATGGCTTGAGGAGGAGATAAAGGCAGATGTTGCCATCGTCGTCTACAACGACCACGGCACCGCCTTCTTCTTTGACAGAGTACCCACCTTCGCATTGGGGACCGGCGACGTCTACCCAATCGCCGACGAGGGATGGGGACCGCGGCCCCTGCCACCGGTTCCCGGCGATTCGGATCTCTCGGCGCACATCGCCCGGTCGCTCGTTGAGGATGAGTTTGATATCACGATGTGTTACGACATGCCGGTTGATCACGGATTGCTCACGCCTCTTCCGCTTCTGTGGTCACACGATCCGGAGTGGAATGTAAAGGTGATCCCCTTCGCGGTCAATGTGCTTCTGCATCCGCTGCCTACGGCACTTCGTTGCTTTAAGATCGGACAGGCGATCCGTCGAGCGGTAGAGAGTTATCCTGCCGATACCCGAGTCGCAATCGTTGGAACCGGGGGTCTCTCTCATCAACTAAATGGTGAGCGATTCGGGTTTCTTGCGCCTGATTTTGATAAGGAGTGGCTCGACAGAATTGTGAGCGATCCAGAGGGGCTCACGAAGCTGTCCCATGATGAACTCATGCTCCGCGCCGGTGCCGAGGCGGTCGAGGTCATTATGTGGCTGGTGATGCGCGGGGCGATGTCGCCCGAGGTCGTGGAGCTCCACCGTAACTACTATGCGCCGCTGGTTACCGGAATGGGTCTCATCTCCATGGTGGATGCCTAGGCGTTGCAGCGCTTTTAACTGGGCGCGGCGCGCTCGGTGACGACGGACTGGCCGCTAGGTAATGCAGGGGCTGGTTCATAACCTGAGGGGGAGATGTTGGATCCGTCACGCGCTGGCCTCGGTCGCCCGGTCTACGTGCTCGATGCACGACGCACTCCCGTAGGTCGTTTTCGGGGTGGGCTCTCCTCGGTCCGTCCCGATGACTTAGCAGCATTCGTGCTCTCGGATCTCGTCTCACGACAGCCTGCACTTGCCAGTGCTTCGATCGACGACGTGATCTTTGGCGCGGCCAACCAGAGCGGGGAGGACAATCGCAATGTTGCTCGGATGGCCTTATTGCTGGCCGGCCTTCCGGTCACCGTGCCAGGGACGACGGTTAACCGCCTCTGTGGGTCAAGCCTCGATGCACTGCTTCACGGCATGCGCATGATCGCTTTAGGAGAGGCGGAGTGTGTGATCGCCGGTGGCGTGGAGTCGATGAGCCGGGCGCCATTCATAATGGCCAAGCCCGATCAGGCCTTCCCCCGCGCACTCGATCTCGTCGATACGACGCTGGGATGGCGTCTGGTGAACCCGCGCATGCCACAGGAGTGGACGATTTCGATGGGAGCGACGGCCGAGGAGGTCGCGCGTCGAGAATCGATCTCGCGTGCGGATCAGGACGCATTCGCTCTGGTGAGTCATCAGCGTGCGGTAGCGGCAGCTGCCACAGGGTGCTTTGTCAACGAGATCGTGCCAGTGGCGACGAGCGACGGCACCGTCGCGAACGATGAGAGCCCTCGCCCAGACACCTCGCTTGCCTCGCTCTCCGCGCTCCGGCCCGCCTTCGATCCATCGGGAACGGTGACAGCGGGTAATTCCAGCACATTGAATGATGGAGCCAGTGCGCTGGTTCTCGCGAGTGAGGAGCAGGCTCATCGCCTCGGGATCACTCCGATGGCGACGATTTTGGGTGGAACCGTCGCAGGAGTCTCGCCAGAGATCATGGGTCTTGGGCCTGTCCCGGCGACGTTACGCCTGCTTGAGCGCTTTCAGCTCACGCTCGACGACCTTGCTGCAATTGAGCTGAACGAAGCGTTTGCGGCTCAGTCGATCGGTGTGCTTCGTGCCCTTGGACTCTCAGAGAGTGATCCCCGCGTAAATGCGCGCGGCGGCGCAATCGCCCTCGGGCATCCACTCGGCGCATCGGGAGCACGGATTATGACCACGCTTATCCACCGGCTGCGAGATGGCGGTGGGGGAGTCGGGCTCGCCACCATGTGTATCGGTGTGGGTCAAGGGATCGCCGCGTTAGTCGCGGTAGAGGACGAATAGAGCCAAAGTTGCTCTGGCGTCAGAGAGGAATGAGGACCAATGGAACGTTTTGAGCCACCAGTTGTGGGCGATGCAGAGACAATGCTGTTTGCCTTTTTGGAGTATCACCGCGCGACGCTGGAGTTGAAATGTGCCGGGCTGACGAACGCGGAGGCTGCGAAGGCGGCAGTCCCACCCTCGCCGCTCTCCCTATTGGGGATCGTACGGCACATGACAGACGTCGAGCAGATCTGGTTTGGTGAACGATTTCTCGGAGTCTCTCCAACTGAGATGTATCGCACCGCCGAGGATCCCGATGCGCCATTTCACCGGTTGGAGGAGGCCGATCTTGCGGCCAGCATCGCACGTTGGCGGAGCGCCTGCGATGCATCGCGGCATGTCGTTGCGCAGGCGACCTCGCTCGATCAACTCTCCATAGGAATCCGGGCTCGAACGGGCGAACATGTCTCGCTCCGCTGGCTGCTCTTCCACCTCGTGGAGGAGTATGCACGCCACAACGGGCATGCAGATCTGCTTCGCGAGGCGATCGATGGAGTTACTGGCATCTAGGTCTCTACCTCGAGAGGAGACGACCGGGGTGAACGTGATCGACTGCGGAGGCATCCGCTTCCGAGGAGACTCGCCCCTGTGGCTCAGCTCGTGTGAAGCTTGGTGATGGCGATGGTGTTCGTCGGTGCGCTGACGTGGACCACCTCGCCCCAATTGGTGAGCTGTGAGCTATCTGTTACCGAACCAGAGATCGCCGTCTCGCCAAGGGGGAGTTTGCGTCCGGTTGTTGGAAGGTAGAGCGACTCGCTGAGGGTGGTACCACTGTTCGTCGCCGTCCAGGAGATCACATAGGCATGGACCGAGTGGAAGGTCGTCGTCGCGACCTTGAAGGTTGCCGCTGAGGGAGTGAGATTCGAGAGAAGGTTTTTGATGGTCAATGCGTTCGCGAAGGTCTTGTACTGCGCGGCACCTGGCTTGATCGCAACCCACTTCGTACCCACCAGCGCGAGGTCATCTGCGGGTAGCGAGAAGAACGCTGTAAGGCCCGAGCTGTT